>CALFYN010000219.1 GCA_937952345.1 uncultured Acidobacteriota bacterium | reverse complement strand
GGAGCGCAAGGCGCAGGTGCAGGTTGTGGCGCAGATGGTGCGGATGGAGAAGAACGCGGGCGAGGTGGACGACTTCATCCAGTTCTGGCGCGCGGTGCCGGGTGTGGACGAGGTGCGCATCAAGGAAGACGAAACGAATCTGATGCGGCCGGACGCGGGGCATGCTTCGGAAGACTGGAAGCATCCCTGCCATTACCTGTGGCGCGGGCCGATGTACGTGAAGCACAACGGCGATGTGTATCCGTGCTGCCAGAGCTACATGCTGGACGGCAAGCCGGTGGGAAACATCGGTGAGAGCGGGCTGGACACAATCTTCGATTCGGAAGAGATGCAGCGCATGCGAAAACTGCACCTCAAAGGACGCGCGCAGGAGATCGACATCTGCTCGCGCTGCTGCACGACGATTCCCCATCCGGTGCTGGTGGCGGGGAGTCTGCTATTTCACGGCGAGACGGTGCGGAAACTGCTGCCGGTGGTGGAGCGGCTGACGTATTTCTCGAAGCTGCCGCGGCGGCTGCTGTCGCCCCCGAAACGCGTGGCGAAGAAGGAAGAACTGGTTCAGATTGACGGCGGCAAGTGACGGTTTGACTCGCCATCGCCGCGCAGGATAGGCTTGCCAGAATGCGTCTTTGCTTCCTGTATTGCGCCGTGGTGGCGTCGCTTTGCGCCCAGAATGCGGATTGGCCCGTCTACCTGGGCGATAAGGGGACCACGCACTACAGTGCGCTCGATCAGATCAACAAGCAGAATGTGTCGCGCCTGCGCGTGGCCTGGACGCACGAAACCGGCGACACCGGCGAGTTTCAATCGAACGGCTTGATTGTGGATGGCGTGCTGTACACGGCGTCGCCGAATCGCCTTGTTCTCGCACTGCGGGCCGATACAGGGGAGCGGCTGTGGGCCTTCGATCCGCTGTCGGAGCGCAGCGACAATCCAGGCAAGCGGCAGCGGGGCGTGGTGTATTGGGCGAGCGGCAAGGACCGCCGCATTTTCACGGGCGCCGGACCGTATCTGTACGCGCTCGATGCAGCCACTGGCAAGCCCGTGCGCAGCTTCGGGAAGAACGGCTCGATTCATCTGGGAGATGGCGTTGACACGTACGGCAAGCCCGGTCCGCCGAGCGTGATCATCAACACTCCCGGGGTGATCTACAAGGACATGTACATCGTGGGCGGGCGCACGAGCGGGCCGGGAACCATTCGGGCCTATGACGTGCGGACGGGGAAGATGCGGTGGATCTTTTACACCATTCCGCGGCCCGGCGAGTATGGCTATCATTCGTGGCCGCCGGAGGCATACAAGACGGCGGGCGGAGCGTCGAACTGGTCAGGGCTTTCGCTCGATGAGGCGCGCGGCATGGTGTATGTGCCGACGGAGACCGCGGAGCCGGATTTCTGGGGCGCGGACCGCGCCGGGGCGAATCTCTTCGCCAATTCGCTGATTGCGCTGGATGCGAATACGGGGAAGCGGCTATGGCATCATCAACTGGTCCATCATGATTTGCTGGACAAGGATCTGCCGACGCCTCCGGTGTTGTTGACGGTGAAGCGGAACGGTTTGACCATCGATGCGGTGGCGCAGGGCACGAAGAACGGGCTGCTGTTTGTGTTCGACCGTGTGACCGGCGAGCCGCTGTGGCCGATTCAGGAAGTGCCGGTGCCGCAATCGCAACTCGATGTGGAGCCGACGTGGCCGACGCAGCCCATCCCCGTAAAGCCGCCACCGTTGACGCGGCAGATCTACAAAGCAGAGGATATATCGAACATCTCGCCGGAAGCGCGGCGGTTGACGGAGACGCGGTACAAGCAATCGGGCTCCTACGGTGCGTTCCCGGGGCCGAGCCTGAAGGAGACGATTATTTTCCCCGGCTTCGATGGCGGCATGGAATGGGGCGGCGCGGCGACGGATCCGAACGGCGTGTACTACGCCAACGTCAACGAGATTCCGTGGCTGTATCAGATGGTGCCGGCGCGCGGCGCGGATGGCAATCCGTTGACCTTGGGGGAGCGCACGTACCAGACCAATTGCGGCTATTGCCACGGGCTCGATCGCAAAGGCGATGCCAGGGGCGGCTTCCCTGGGTTGACGGATTTGGCGAAGCGCAGTTCGCGCGAGGCGGTGACACGGATTGTGGAACAAGGCGGCGGGCGCATGCCGGCGTTCGGGCAGATGCGCGACGATCAGCGCAAGGCCGTCATCGACTTTCTGTTGGGCGAGGAAAAGCCGGGATCGGGGGCAAGGCGCGGCGGGCAAGGGCCGCCGTATGTGTTTGCGGGGTTCCGGAGGTACTTCGATGCGGAGGGCTATCCGGCCATCCGGCCGCCTTGGGGAACGCTGAATGCCGTGGATTTGAATACGGGCGAGATCAAATGGAAAGTGCCGCTGGGCGAGTATCGGGAACTGACGGCGCGCGGCATTCCGCCGACGGGCACGGAAAATTACGGTGGACCGGTGGTGACGGCGAGCGGGTTGATCTTCATCGGAGCATCGGCGGATGAGACGTTCCGCGCATTTGATAAGGAGACGGGGCGGATCCTCTGGCAGGCGAAGCTGCCCTTCAGCGGGAATGCGACTCCCAGCACGTACATGGTGAATGGCAAACAGTATGTGGTGATCTCGGCGGGAGGAGGCAAGTCCGGACGGCCGGCGGGCGGGAGTATTGTGGCGTTCGCGCTGCCCGATTGAAGGGCAGCCTGCCACGAGGCTCATCCTGTCGTATAATGGTAGAACTGCCCAAAGCCCCTGCTCGAAGCAGTACATACTGATCCCCTGCCCCGCCCTCGGGGCTAATTCCGATCATGTTTGAGAATCTTTCCGACAAGCTGCAGCGCGTCTTCAAGAATCTGCGCGGCGAAGGCAAACTCACGGCCGAGAACATGGAAGCGGCCCTGAAGGAGATCCGCGTCGCTTTGCTGGAAGCCGATGTGCACTTCCGCGTCGTGAAGCAGTTGATGGAAAGCGTGAAGGAAAAAGCCATTGGGCAGGAAGTACTTAGCTCGCTTTCCCCGGCTCAGCAGGTAGTCAAGATTGTCCGCGATGAGCTGATCAAGATCCTCGGCAGCCACCAGGCCAAGCTGCGCCTGGCGAATGATCCGCCGAGCGTCATCCTGATCGTTGGGTTGCAGGGTTCCGGTAAAACCACGTCCACCGGCAAACTGGCTCGGCTGCTCGGCAAGCAAGGGAGCCGCCCGATGGTGGTTTCGGTGGACATCTACCGCCCCGCGGCGCGGCAACAGTTGAGCGTCATCGCCAAGGACGTGAACATTCCCGTTTACGAGGGCACGGCCGATGAGGCTGCGAAGCCTGTGGAACTGGCCCGCTCCGCGAAGCGCGAAGCGACGCAGAACAACCGCGATGTGCTTCTTGTCGATACCGCCGGCCGGCTTCATATCGATGACCAGTTGATGACCGAATTGCAGCAACTCAAGGAATTGCTGAACCCGGTGGAGATTCTGTTCGTGGCCGACGCCATGACCGGACAAGACGCCGTGAAATCCGCCGATGAATTTCATAAACGGCTGGGCATCACGGGCGTGATCCTCACCAAGATGGACGGCGATGCCAGAGGCGGCGCGGCGCTTTCCATTAAGACGGTTACCGGACAGCCTCTCAAGTTTATTGGTCTCGGCGAAAAGCCGGACGCCTTCGAAGCGTTCCATCCCGACCGCGCTGTTTCGCGCATTCTCGGCATGGGCGACGTGCTCTCGCTGATTGAGAAGGTCGAGCAGAATATCGACCAGAAGCAAGCCGAGCAGATGCAGCGCAAGCTGCTGGATAACGAGTTCACGCTCGAGGATTTCCGCGATCAATTGAAGCAGTTGCGGAAGCTGGGGCCGCTGGAATCGCTGATCGGAATGATGCCGCAACTGGGGCCGATCGGCAAGGAATTGAAGAACGCGAAGGTCGATGAAAAGGAACTGACGCGGATTGTGGCGATCGTCGATTCGATGACACCGGACGAACGCAACAATCACATGATTATTAACGGATCGCGCCGCCGCCGGATCGCCATGGGCAGCGGAACGACCGTGCAGGACGTAAACCAACTGCTGAAGCAATACACCCAGGCTCGCAAGATGATGAAGTCGTTTTCCGGCGGGCTGTTGGGGAAGAAGATGGGGAAGTTCAAGCTGCCCGGCATGGGGGGCTTCCCGTTTCAGTAGACTAAGATTAAAGGATTCAGGAGTAAACCAACAGCATGCTGATGATTCGTCTGGCTCGCTTCGGAGCCAAGAAAAAGCCTACGTACCGCGTTGTCGTGATCGATAAGGAACGCGCACGCGACGGCCGCGCCATCGAGATCGTGGGGCACTACAACCCCGTGGCCGATCCGGCGCAGGTCCAACTGAAGCACGAGCGCATTTCCCACTGGATCAAGTGCGGCGCCAAGCCGTCCGACACGGTGGCGCGCCTGCTCGCTTCCAACCCGGCGCCGGTAGCCTAACGGCGCGTTCGCAAGTCCCTCCCAAAGCGTCTGGGATCTGGAGACGCCAACGGTGGTCGATCGATAGGAGACTTCGAAATGGATATCAGGCAATTGGTGGAAGAGATCGCCAAGTCGCTGGTGGACACGCCGGACGAAGTGGTGGTGAAAGAGGTCGCGGGAGAGCATGCCACAGTGCTGGAATTGCGCGTGGCGCCTAGCGATTTAGGAAAAGTCATCGGGAAACAAGGACGCACCGCTCGGGCCATGCGCACGTTGCTGGGCGCGTCAGGGATGAAACTGAACCGCCGCTTTTCGCTCGAGATTCTCGAATAGTGACGCCGGATTGGGTTATCGTGGCCTGT
>CALFYN010000218.1 GCA_937952345.1 uncultured Acidobacteriota bacterium | reverse complement strand
GCTCCATCCCGCATCGCCGGCCACTACGCCCGCCGTCTCCAATACACTGACCGCGGCCGCTGTCTTCGCCGGCTCTTTCTTGGAATCTCCGCCCATCGTGAATACCGCAACCGCGCCCAATACTCCCAGCACTGCCGCCGCCATACCCACCTTCAAGCCCGTGCTCATTCCAGCGGGTGCGGGTAGAGGTGTCTCCTCCGAATTGAGCCCAAGGCTCAGACTCGCCGTCTTCGGCGCCTCCACCGGCACATCCGCCATCCCTCCGAAACTCAACCTGGGCTCCGGAGCCGGCTCCTCCGCCTGCTCCGCAACGGCGATCGGCTCGGGCATGCGCACCGGCTCTTCCGCCGCCTTCTGTCCGGCGGCGATCTCCGCTTCCACTTCCTCGCCCAGATCCTCCGGCTCCTCGATGACCTCTTCCACGGATCCTCGATGGCCGCCTTTCTGATGCTTCTTTTTCTTCTTTCCTTGCGGCGCAGCCGCTTTGGCTTCAATCTTGATCTCTGCCTTCGTCTCAGCAGGTGCCGCCGCCGCTGCAACCGCCGCCTCTGTCTTCTCGACGGCAGGCTCCACCACGGCTTCCGCCACTGCTTTCGCTGGCGAGGCACTCGCTCCCGGCGCAGGTCCAGCCACCATCGTCTGCCGCATCGGTAGCACCGTCACCGCGGGCATATGCAGCCGCGATCCCGGCGCGGCCAGCGGATCCGGTTGCGTCGCCGCCGGGGCCGCCGGCGGCTTCTTCATTTCCGGTTTCGAGTAGCTCAGCGCCCCCGCCATCTCCGGCGGCGTATATGCCGGCTCATCCGCCACGGCTTCCAGGATGGCTTCCGCGGCTTTCACTTCCACCACCACCGCTGGTGGAGGCTCCACCTTCTTCACTCGCGCCGGCTTCGGCTCTTCTGGCGGCTCGTATAACTCCAGCGCCGCGTGCAATACCGCGGCATCCTCGTTCGACGGTGGCGCTGCGGCCACGTCCAACTCGTCCCACCGGATCGCCGCCGGCACCCCTGTTTCCGCCCGCTGCGGCCGTTCCACCTCCGCCAGCAGCGCCGCTACATCCACAATCTTCCCGTCGGATACCTCTCTGCCGGCCTTCTCTTTCGGCCCTACTCCCGTGAAATCGAATCCCGAAACTTCATAATGCAGACCGCAGATGTGATCCCACTCCAGCGACGGATCGAACTCCATCGCCGTCGTCTCCGCTTGCGGTTTGTCCAGATGTTTCCAGCCCCGCTCCGCTACCTGCAAGGCGCTTTGCCGGACCACCGTCAGATACATATTCGGTCGTCCCGCTCCCGCCGCCGGCGGACGTGGCTTCTTCGTGCTGAGAGTGCCAGCCATTGAGTGGTCTCCAGTCTGCGAACTTATACTAGGCTGTACATTTGTAATCGGCATTTCCGAGGGAAAACCTTTAGGGTCTTCCGGGGGAAAGGCTCTAGATTCCTCCGGCTTCCCTTTTTGCCTCTCCTTTCCGTCTAGGGCGTACCGGAACTCCGGCAGCTTCGGCCTTGGCGCGCGCTTCACCGGCAACTCCGGATACCCCCGGCCTCGCCCATCCCTCACTCTCATCCCATTGGGCTCTCCCAGCGCCAATAATCCCCCCAGTCCCGCCGCCCCAATCTCCACGCGCGAGCACGTCCCGCCCTCATGCCAGGTTCCACAATAGTTGCACTGCATAACAGATTTGCTGATAGCTCGCATCCATATTAGTGGCGAAATCAGAAACTTACTAGTACTCAAATGCACCTAGTCCTACTCATCCGCCCCACCCTTACCGGCAACCGCCACTCTACTTAAATCCCCGTCCGGCGAAACCCTCGGACCACAATAAAGTTTTTGATTACAGGTGTCGATCAACTGCTATAGAAACGTAATCCACCGCGAGGCACCATGTCGCTAGAACAAATCCAAAAAGACATCGATAACCTGAAAGCCGCCGTGTCCGAACTCAAGGGTGTTCTCCTGGCTTCCTACGATGGCAAGCCCATCGCGCATTCCCTGGAGCACGATAGCGACCCCACCCGCATTGCCGCCCTTGCCGCCGCCGCTTCCAGCCTCGGCCGCCGCGTCAGTGACAGCCTCTCCACCGGTGTCCTCAACGAAATCAGCCTCAGCGCCACCGAAGGCCAGATCTTCCTTTACAACGCCGGCAACAAAGCCGTCCTCGCCGTCATTGGACCCACCGGCGCCAACACCGGCCTCATCCACCTCGAAGCCCGCTGGGCCGCCCGCGAAATCGGCGACCGCGTTTAGCCTATCATTCCGGCTCCGGCGTGGGGCGGGACCCCTGTCCCGCGGCAAGCCCCCCGGCTGGCCTCTTCGAGTCACACGCCCGTTCATTCCGCCCCTCATTCCCCTCACCTTCCCATCACCCATTCCTCACTTGTTTCCGCCACCCTCCCACCGCAAGCTAAGGGATACCCATTTACACCCAATTCCAAAGGAAATAGGACGAAATCCATTTATGGCAACTTCCCTCGCTTCCCCCGTCATCCGAGCCTCCGCCGGAGTCCGCATCGGCTCCTACCTCATCGACATGCTCCCCACCTTCCTCCTCCTCCCCATTGCCTGGATCCCCTTCATCGGCCAACTCATCGGCGGATTGGTGCTCTTCCTCTACTGGCTCAGCCGCGACGCCTTCGGCCGCAGTCTCGGCAAGAAACTCCTCGGCCTTTCCATCTCCACCGCTGACGGCGCCGCTCCCAGCACCGGCTCGCTCGTCCTCCGCAACCTCCCCAACGCCCTCCCCTGGCTCCTCTACATGATCCCCCTCGCCGGCTACGTCATCCTCGCCGGAGCCAACTTCTTCATCCTCCTCACCGAAATCATCCTCCTCATTTCCAGCAACAGCCGCCTCGGCGACCGCATTGCCGGCACCGTCGTCACCGCCGGCAATTAACGCCCCATCGCCTTCAGCACGCGGCTGGCGAACACATCCGCCAGCCGCAAATTCTCCTTCGCCTCAGCCAGAGCCCCTGCTTCCAAATCCTTCTTCGCCAACTCCAGCGACATCTGCATCCGTGTCATCGCCGTCAGCGTATCCGGATGCAGCATCTGCCCGCTTCGCTCCAGGCTCTCCCGCACGGGAACCACCGCATTCTCGGCAATCCGCACCCGCGCCGATACCCGCACAAAGTCCGTCCGCAGTTGCTGCCATTCCTCCGCCGAAACCCCGCCCGAACTCGCCACAGCCACGGCCGGCGGGATGGCCGTCACCGCCGCGGGCATCTCCACAGGCTGGCTCACCGCCACCGGACGCCGCTCCACGACAGGCCGCGGTGCAGGCGTCGGCGCCGGTTGCACCAACGGAAGCGGCGTCGACGCATACACCGGAATCTGCCCCCCCAACGCCTGAATCCTCCCCGCCAGAAAAATCAATTGCCCCTGCACCCGCGGATCGGCGCTATTGCCATTCGCCACCCCATGCAGAATCACCGTCGCATTCCGGAAATTCATCAGCGCCGCATCCCGATTGGCGTACTGCGGAGCATTCCGGCTCTCCTGAAACATCCCGATCTGCTGATACGCCCCCGCCACCTCCAGCGCCAGTGCCGGATCGGCCGCGCAATACGGACGCACCGACTCCAGATACCGCAGACTCCGATTCACCAGATCATCCCGTTGCGTATTGAACCCCGGCCGCATCGCCCACGCCGCCGCGAAATCCCGCTCAAACGCCCGCCGCAGATTGCGCACATTGTCCACATACTGCGTCCCGCCAGGCTTCGATGCCGCTGCCTTCCGCCCGCCCTCCGCCGGCTTCGTGTCCAGCAGATCCAGCAATCGCCGGATCTCTCCTTCCCGAGCCTCCACCTTCCCCGAAAGCATGTGCGCCTCCAGGCCCTGCCACGCTCCCAACCCCACCAGCACTGTCACCACCATCCCCGCCGCCACTGCCGTCCGATTCCGCTTCACAAACTTGTACCCCCTCTCCATCAGCGAATGCTTTCGCGCCACCACCGGACGCCCTTCCAGGAACCGCTGCAAATCCTCCGCGAATTCCCGTGCACTCCCATAGCGCTGCTTCGGATCCCGCCGCAATGCGTACAACACCACATTGTCCAAATCCCCAATCAGCCGCTTCACCAGTTGCTGCGTCGTCTCCGGCATCCGCCGCAGATCCTCCCGCACCCGCGTGCTCGGCTTCGGTGGATCCACTCCCGCCAGCACGCTTGCCATCTTGCTCTCCGGATTATCAAACGGCAGTTGCCCCGTGATCAGTTGATACAGAATCACCCCCAGCGAATACACATCCGATGCCGGCGTAATCGGCGCACCCGCAATCTGCTCCGGACTCGCATACCCCGGCGTCATCAATCTCCCCTGTGCCGCCGTCAAATCCACATTCCCCGCCACCTGCTGTTTCGCGATGCCGAAATCGAGCAGCTTCGGCGTCCCATCCTCGGCAATCAGAATGTTCCCCGGCTTCAGATCCCGATGCGTCACCCGGTTGTCGTGAAGATATTGCACCGCGTGGCAGATCTTCTGAAACAGCCGGATCCGGTCCGTCAGCGACAAATTCTGTTCATCGGCGTACTTGTCCAGCGTCTTGCCTTCCACGTACTCCATCACGTAGAACGGCATCCCCTGCGCATCATTCCCCCCATCCAGAATCCGCGCAATGTTCGGATGATCCAGGTTCGCCAGCACCTGCCGCTCCTGCCGGAAGCGCTCCACGAAATCCGCCGTCACCGCATCGCCCCGCAGCACTTTCACCGCTACTGCCTTCTTGAACGCCCCATCGTCGCGCACCGCCAGATACACCACGCCCATCCCGCCATGCCCCAATTCCCGGATAATCCGGTACGCCCCCACATAGCGCGCCGCCGGAGTCCCCGATACCGGCGGAGCACCCTGCATCGTCTGCAACACTTCCCCCGCCGCGGCCTGCGCCCCCAGCAGTTGCATCACATCGTTCTGCAGCGATGCGTCGCCCTGGCATGCCTGCGCCACAAACCCCGGCCGCAAGCTCACCGGCTGCGACATCGCCTGCTCGAAGATCTGCTTCATCCGCAGAAACCGCTCGTCCATGATGCTCCTCCTATAACGATTGCCGCAGCCGCGCCAAATGCCCTTCCGCCCGCCGCACCTCTTCGAGCGCTTCCGCCCACTGCTTCTTCTCCAACAACTCCTCCGCCGTATCCAGACTCGCCTCGATCGCCGCCCGCCTCGCCTCTGTCTCCGGATGCAGCGAGAACCCGTGTTCTTCCAGCCGCGACTCCATCGCCCGCAGCACCTTCCGGTACGCGATCGCCTGCGCCACCGCCGCCTGGAAGCGCCGCCGCGCCACCCGCTCCTCGCTCTCCGCCGCCTGTGCCGCCACCACCGCGCCCAGCAGCAACGCCCGCCGCGTCATTTCTTCTCCGCGCGATCGCCCGCCTGCGCCGCCACGCTCCCCGAATAGCTGCCAATCGCCACCTTCTCCCGCACCTGCGAAATCGTGATGCTCCCAATCGGCGTCGATTCCTGATCCAGCACTTCCCCCGTCGTCGGATCCTTGATCTCCTTGCCCAGCCGCGAAACCTCAAACCGGTCCCCCACCCGTACCCCCGAGCTTTCTCCCGCCGTAATGTACACCGTCGTCCCCGACACCGAAGCCACCTTCGCCTCGATCTCCACTTCCTTCGCCCCCACCTGCCCGGCCTGATCATTCACCGTCACCGCCAGCTTGTCCACAGCATCCATCACCGCTTCCCCGATGATCGTCTCCGCGAAGTTCGACGCCGTCATATCCGCCGCGCCGCCGATGCGCACACCGCCCAGCAGCAGCGCCAGCCCGCCCGCCTTCGATGTCCGCTTCGATTCCCCGCGCGCCTCTCCCGCAATTACGACTTCACTTGTTTCGCTATCCACCACGCGGTAATTCAGCACTACCACGGCCTTGTAGTCCGCTTTCGCCGCGCCTCCGCCGACTCCGAATCCACCCACCGAAACGCCCCCCGCGCCGCGCTTGCGTTGATCGTCCCGCCCGAACGTGACGATGTCCCCCAGCAGAATCAGGTCCGCTCCCTTCACTTTCCCGATCCGCGCCGCCGAAGCCCGCTGCACCCGCCCGCTCGCGCCGAAATCCTGCTCCTTCAGCAGATTCTCAATCTTCCGCCGCTCCACCACCGTGAACTTCCCGCCCTGCGCGATGCGCTTCAC
>CALFYN010000217.1 GCA_937952345.1 uncultured Acidobacteriota bacterium | reverse complement strand
CCATTTTTGATTTGCGAATAGAAATTTCCGGATGAACCGGCGGCGACGCGGATGGTGGACTTACCGGCGGCGGCGGCATCGACGCCATTTCCTCGTCCGGGGCGGCGGAACAATCCGGCTCCATCTGAAGTGCTGATGATGCCGGTGCCGCCACCGAATCCGGCGGCGCGGCTGGAGGAACTGGCTGGGGAGTTTGCGTCTGCGTTTGAGGAGATGACGGCGCGGTTCGGCAAGCCGAACATCCGGACGCTGACGGTATCGCCGATTCCGGGGCGATTCGGGCAGGGGTTTCCGGGGCTGGTGTACCTTTCGACGATGTCGTACCTGGAGGAGGCGGACCGTCCTTTGCCGCGCGACAGCAAGATGCAGCAGACGTTTTTTTCCGAGATCCTGCACGCGCATGAGATCGCGCACCAGTGGTGGGGGAACGGGGTGACGGCGGCGGAGTATCAGGACGACTGGCTGATGGAGGGGTTGGCGAATTACAGCGCGTTATGGGTGCTGGAGAAGAAGAAGGGTGTGCGCGTGCTGGATGCCATTCTGGAGTTGTACAAAGAGGATCTGCTGCGGAAACAGGAAGACGGGCGGACGGTGGAATCGGCGGGTCCGGTGACGATGGGCTACCGGCTGCATTCCTCGCAGTATCCGAATTCGTGGCCGGTGATCACGTATGAGAAGGGGACATGGATTCTGCACATGCTGCGGCGGCGGATGGGAGATGAAGCGTTTCTGAAGATGCTGGCGGAGTTTTACCGGCGGAACGTATTGCAGCCGGTGACGACGGGGCAGTTCCAGAAGGTGGCGGCGGAGTTTCTGCCGGCGAAATCGCCGGATGCGAAGCTGGAGACGTTTTTCGAGCAGTGGGTGAATGGGACGGGGATTCCGAGTCTGAAGTTGACGTGGACGACGAGCGGGAAGGCTCCGCGGGTTCGCTGGAAGGGTACGGTGACGCAGACGGATGTGGATGAGAACTTCACGACGTGGGTGCCGGTGGAGATACAGGTGGCGCGGCAGAAGCCAATCGTGAAGTGGATTCAGACGGGGGAGGAGGGTGCGACGTTGGAGGTGGATCTGCCGTCGGCGCCGTTGAAGGTGACGCTGGATCCAGGGAACGCGACACTGGCGCGGAAGTAGGGGATGAGATCAGCGCGTTTCACGCGGCGGGCAAGGAGAATGGTTCACGGATGACGTCCGCGCTGCCAATGGTCTCCTCGGCGAGAATCCGATTGGCTTCTAACACCAACGCGGCCGCCTCCTTGAGATTCTCCCGCGCTTCTTCGAGAGTTGCGGCTTGGGTGTTGGCGCCGGGCAACTCCGCAACGAAGGCGACAAAGCCCTCCGCAACTTTCATGTAGATCGCTGTGAATCTGGGGGGCGGCATGCCTTGATAGTGTCTCAGAGGTCGCGGTAGGAGACGATGCGGATGGCGGCACGTTCGACGGCCTGGCGTGTTTCGGGGGCTGTGAGCGCGGTGAGTTCTTTCTGGCGTGTTTCCTTGAGGCGGGTGCGGGATTGGCGGAGTTCGGCGGTGCAGAAGCCGGGGTGTGTCATGAACTCGGTGCTGCCGTGGGGGAGTTGCGAGAGGAGTTGGACGAGTTCCGGGGTTTCGTAGAATCCGGTGACGGCGAAGCCGGCGAAGTGGTCCGTGGTGCGGCATCCGTAAGAGGCGAGGACGCGGTGGAACCAATTGCGGAGGAAGCCGAGCCCGCGGGTGAGTGCGCGGCGGGTGAGGGGAACGGATCCGGCGTGCATGGGGTAAT
>CALFYN010000216.1 GCA_937952345.1 uncultured Acidobacteriota bacterium | reverse complement strand
CCATGACGTCGACGTGCAGCATCGACACTCCGGCTCTTTCCATACGCGCGATGTCGTAGCCGAGGCGCGCGAAGTCAGCGGAAAGAAGAGAAGGCAGGATTTCTACCATTACTAGACCGGGGAAACTACCTAAAATCGTAGCACAGCGGCATAAAAGCCATCCCCGGGTTGGACGCCGGGAATACGGTAATGGGTTTCATCCGGAATTCGTCCGAGCACCTCGCCAAGGACCACTTCGTTCTCTTCCGGCTCCAGCGAACAAGTGGAGTAGACCAGGATGCCGCCAGGGGCGACGCAATCGATGGCGTTGCGCAGGATCAGCACCTGGCGCGCGTGGAGGTCAGTGAGATCTTCCGGCTTGAGGCGGTAGCGGATCTCGGGGTTTCGTGCGAGCGTGCCCGTCCCGGAGCAAGGCGCGTCCACCAGAACGCGATCGAACTTCCGGCGAAAAGGCAGCGGCTTCGTGGCATCCAACTGTACCTTGCCGCAATCGAGATCGCTGAGCGCCCTGAGCCTGTGGTGATGGCGATCACATGCCACGGCGTGCGCACCGGCGGCGATCGCCTGTGCGGTCTTGTTGCCGGGCGCGGCACAGGTGTCGAGAAACGTTTGCCCGGGACGCAACTCAAGTAGCGAGATCACCCACTGTGCACCGATGTCCTGCGTTCGTCCGGTGGTGGGCTCGATGGCGGATTCGGGTTCGGTCTGAGAGTACTCGGCGATGCGTAATGCGTTTTCCTCGCCGAAGTGGTTTACCCAGCGAGTGTACATCCAAGGGGGAATGGAGTCCGACGGGCGCGCTTCGGGCAAAGGCGATTTGTTCTTGAGCACGGCATTCACCAAACCGGCGGCGGAAACTTTACGTGCCCGCTTGACCAGGTTCACGGCGTCAGACACTACGGCATACGGCGGCACACGATCGAGGTAGTGAAGTTGAAAGAAGCCCATGCGCAGTGCGATGCGTACTTCGATATCGAGCTTGCGCTGTTTGGTGCGCGCGGCGATCCAGACGTCGATGGGAAGCTGCCTGCGCAACACTCCGAAGACAATCTGATGAGCCAAGGCTGCATCGCGCGCATCGAGCTTTTCACTGGCGGCGCGCAGCAGGTCGGACGCCCATGCGCCGCTCTCCACACGCAACAACACGTCGTATGCCACGCTTCTGGCGGGCGTACAGGAACCCTGTACGTCCGATTTTCGGACTCGCGAAGCGGACATTTGTGTGGCCATCGATTCTATAATAGAGGCTTGGAAATCGAGAAGACGCTACTCAGAAAGGTTGGCGAAGCCATCGGACGGTTCCGTATGATTCAAGACGGAGACCGTGTGGCAGTGGCTTTGTCGGGCGGGAAGGACTCCGTCACGATGCTGGAAGCGTTGCTCGCATTGCAAAAAAAAGCTCCCATCCAGTTTTCCGTTTGTGCGTTCACCGTGGAGCAAGGAAAATTCCTGCGTCCCATTCAGCCGCTGGGAATGTGGCTGAAGGAGCGCGGCGTGGATTGGAAGTATGTGCAGGACAATCCATCGCTGCAGTTGCTGGAGGACCAGCCGGACCATGGGTGCGATTTGTGCAGCCGGTTCCGGCGCCGCGCCGTATATGAAATAGCGCGAGGATTGGGAGCCAACGTGATTGCGTTCGGCCACACCGCCGACGATTTCTGCGAGTCGTTCCTGCGCAATGCCCTGTTCACCGGGCGGTTGAGTGCGTTGCCCGCGGTGACCTATTCCAGCAAGAAAGAGTTCCGGTTGATCCGTCCTCTGGTGTTCGTCAGTGAGGACATCACGCGGAAGTATGCGGAGCATCTCGGCGCGCCGGTGATCCCTTGCGGTTGTTCGCAGCGGACGGGCACCGTGAGGCGCAGCCTTCGCGATTTCTTCGCGGAACTGGAACAGGACTATCCGCACCTGAAAGAGAATATGTTGTCGGCGATGGGGAATATCGAACCGCAGCGGCTTCTGGACGTCCGCTACCTGAACACAGACATGACGGAAGAAGCTGCGCCCAGTACTCTATTCCCGATTGTGACGGAATCGTAACAGAGAATATGTTGACCTGCCACGTACCGGATGAGACACTAGGTGTTCTCGATCTACTCCTAACTACCGTAAGCCGGTTGAGGTTGTAATGAGGTTTCTCCCGCGAGAGGAAAAATTTTTCCACTACTTTTTGGGCCAAGTGCGCTTGATCAGCGAGGCGAGTTCGCTGCTGGTGGAAGGCGTGCGCGACGGCATGGAAGAAGCGGCCCGCAAGATTTCGGATCTGGAGAAATCCGGTGACGAACTGATCCACGAGATTTTCCACAAGCTCGGACAGACGTTTATCACGCCGCTGGATCCGGAGGATATCCATTCTCTGGCATCGCATCTGGATGACGTGCTGGACGGCATTGAGGAAGTAGCTCACAAATTGGTGGCGTATAAGATCAAACCCGCGCCAATGGCTGTGCACCAGATTTGCGAGATTATCCGGTCTTGTGCGAAATCGTTCGAGTTGGCTTTTGAGGCATTGAGCCGCGACAAGGAGATGCTGGAGCACTGCATCGAAATCAACCGACTGGAAGATCACGCCGACCAAATAACGCGCGCCGCGGTGGCGGAGTTGTTCGAAAGCGAGAAAGACCCGATCCGGCTGATCAAGCTGAAGGAGATCTACGAACTGCTTGAGATCACAACGGATTATTGTGAAGACGTAGCCGATGCGCTACAAAACGTCGTTGTGAAGAACAGTTAGTAGCGGAACTGCATGGATTCGCTGGCTCTTGTCATCTTGATCGTGGTGGTCGCGCTGGCCTTCGATTTTATTAATGGCTTTCACGACGCGGCAAACTCCGTTGCGACGATTGTCGCCACTCGCGTACTGAGCCCCTTTCACGCGGTGTTGTGGGCGGCGTTCTGGAATTTCATTGCGTTCGTCGGCACCGGCACGGGCGTGGCCAGCACGGTTGGCAAAGGCCTCGTGGACCTGTCGATGGTGACGCCTTACGTCATTCTGGCGGGGTTGATTGGCGCAATCGTGTGGGATCTGGTGACGTGGTGGTGGGGGCTGCCCACCAGTTCGTCGCACGCCTTGTTTGGGGGGTACGCTGGTGCGGCGATCGCTGCATCGGGGTTTCAGGCGATCATCATGGCGGGTTGGATTCGGATCTTCGTCTTCATCGTGGTTGCCCCCGTGCTGGGAATGTTGCTGGCGTACGCATTGATGATCAGCGTGCACTGGTTGTTCCGCGAATCCACGCCAAAGCAGATGGACAAGTATTTCCGGCGGCTGCAACTGGTGTCGGCGGCAATCTTCAGCTACTCGCATGGAACCAATGACGCACAGAAGACGATGGGAATCATCGCCGGCGTGTTGGTGAC
>CALFYN010000215.1 GCA_937952345.1 uncultured Acidobacteriota bacterium | reverse complement strand
GCTGAACCCGATCGGGGCATTGGGAGCCCATGAGACGTTGGCGTCGTCGAGTCGGCAGAGGAGCAGGTTCAGCCCGGTCCGGGCATAAGAGTACAACTCGATCATGCGTTCGACGAGCGGCTCCGCGTCGGCCCCGAGCTCTAGGAGCGGCCTTGCCTCGTCGTGCGTCTCCCAGATCGCCGACTCGATCACTGCCGCGCTTGGCGGAGCGGCTCCCGAGGCAACGGCGAGTACTTGCTCCCACGCCAAGATGTTCGCGTTGCAGGTCCAGAGCACGTGCGTGCCGAGCCCAAGGCGAAGCATGGCTTCCAGCAACACGGTCCACTGGCGCCGGGTGAGGGATGCCTTGATCGCGAGCACGGCGGGAAGGTCGGCGCAAAACCGCTCGGCCGGGCAAAGCCGTGGTGGCACGGTCGCTGCTGTCCGGCGTGCCCGCAACAGGTCGTCACCAAGGGAAATCGGCGCCCGGAAAGGTGCGGGTGTCACCGGGGCCGGGCCTACGCCTTGCAGGCCTTGCCGGAGAGCATCTTCCACGTAGCGTGCAAACACGTCGTCGGTCGCCGTGACTTCCAGTGCTTCGCCGAGGGCAACGATCAGGGCCTCGCCGTCTAACTTGCCCCGCCCAGCGCCGATGGTCTCCAGCAACAAGTTGGACGGGTTCCAACGGCTTCTCGGGCGCTTGCCGAGCACGCCGGCAATCCGCGCGATGGTCGGCACGAGCGGCATGAGTTGCCGCGACGCCGTGGGGCTGAACTGTCCGTGGCGAAGCGGGCTCGCGATGCCGCCTCGCTCGGTAAGAAGCGGCATCCACACGTCGCGGCCACCCACTCCTGTCGGCATCAAGGCGGGTGTGCGCGCGATGTTTTCTAGGTCAACTGTGCTCTCGTTGACGCCCAGCACCAGACGACGACATGCCGCCGCGAGTAGAACCTCGCCTGTCGACCACTCCGGCGCCGTCGTGTAGAGCAGCGAGCCCTCGTAGGAGGGGTGTCGCTTCTTCGTGGGCTCGTTCTCGAAATCCTGGACCTGCATGGAACTCCTGGCTATTCAGGCACGACGGTGGGTTGACCCGCCGCGACCGGGAGCGTGAGCTTCTGGTTGGCGGGCAGCTTGATGGACGCGCGACCGTCAACAAAGAGGTCGTCCGTGCGGCACAGGCCGCCGGCAATCCGGTGGCGGACCCGGTCGATGGCCGCGCGAACGCCGGCCGGTAGGCTGCTCCCGGCGCAACCCTCCTTGCGCAGGCGGACGGCCATGAAGAAATCAAAGGTCAGAGGAATGCGGTAGTTGAGGTTGGTGAACTCGATGCACGGCACGTCGTGGCCCGGGGTGGTCGGCGTCCCCACCGGTGCCGCGATCGGGCGGATTCCGGGGCCTTGCCCCTGGAGGCTTACCAGTGGCTGCCGTTCTGCCGTGGGCTGGCCGAGGATCTCCAGCATGTTGAACCGTGGCACCGTTTCTCCGAGCAGCGGTTGCAGCGCGCCTCTTACCACGGCCAGACGTGCAACGTCGCGAAGCGACGCCTCGTAGTCTGCAAGGTACTCGTCCAGGGCGTGATGTCCGAAGCGAAGCCCCGCGCTCCGCTTGGCGATCATGCCGGCGATCTTGCGGACCAGGCAAACGGCGGCGATGGCCGTCGCCGATTCGCGTCCAAGCGTGTCCCACTCCTCCTCGGCCTTCTCCAGGAGGGCGAGCAAGCGATCCTCGATCGGTGACGGCGCGAATGCCTGGAATGCCGATCGCCCTTGTTCTACCGACTGGCAAAAGGCGTCCTCGATGACACGAATCGCATGCGCCGGGTTGACGGGGGTATAGGTCGCCGGGTCAAGCCGCGCGTAATCCCGCAGCAACGTGTCGCGGATCGGCTTGGTCGATGCACGACTGTCGCCGATCGCAATGGCAGCAGTGAGTGCCTGGGTGAGTGGTTGTAGCTGCGCGGTCACGGTTCGCTGTTCAAGGAAGGCGCCGGCAGCCTGGCGAGCCTCCCCTCCCCGGAACATCGCGTTCGGATAGAGCTGCGACGCGAGCGAGAAGACGCTTCGAGCATCGGCCGCGCCGGTACCGGTAGCGGCATGGTGCTGGTGAACCCACTGGCACGGATGGGTCGCCGGCTCAAAATCACTCCATTGTCCGACCAGCAGTTCCGCGGCAAGCGAGAACGCGTCGCGGAAGTTCCATCGCTGGCCACGGGCCAGTTCCCCGCGTCGAAGAAGCGTGCGCAGATTCGCACGCTGCGGGTCGGCCCGGAGCCATTCGGCGTTTTGGCGGAACGGGCACGATGCCCTCGATGTGCAATCCTGGCAGCGGCCGGCCGTCTCCCACCGCGCGGCATCGACTGCTTGCCGAAGCGTCAACTCGAATGGACTTGGCCCTTGCCCGTCCGCGAGCAAGCTCTCCACGTCAAGCGGCCAGCAAGCGAAGCGGTCGTCGTCTTCCAGCGGCCAGCAGCGTTTTCGACCTGCTAGGGTTTCATGTCCAAGGCTTGACGCCTGGATTACGCTCGCCAGCAAGCGCGTAACTTCGTTGGCCGGCTGGTAGGTTCGGACAGCCTCGTTCATCGCGCGAGCCAAGAGTCCGCGGTTAGCGCACGCGACAAACACTGGTAACGGAGGATTGGGCGGGCAAGTGAACAAGTCCGCAACGTCGTCGGCCAGTTCCGCCGCGGCGTTTCCATTGGCTAACTCAGTTGCGGTCGCATCCTGAACCACGATGAGACGGCCCACCTTCGCCGTGAACTCGGCAGTTCCACGGGTCACGTCGTTCGGTCGAATCTCAACCTTGCGGGGTAGTAGTCCTGGACTGGTAAATCTTTGCCGCAGCGCTTCGGTGAGGCCCCCGCCGGCGCCGAGTTCCGCGTCCAGGTGAGTGAGAAAATCCTGGACCGTTTCTGATTTGCCGTTGCCGGGGCCGCCTACAAGGAAAATCCACCTTGGCTTGGATGCGGCGCTCGCGGCGATCTCGCTGGCGAGACTGCGAAGGCGGCGTACAAGGGCTGTCTCGATGACCTGACCGACCGGGTTCGGTCGCGCTTGGAAAGGAACGTGCACGCCGCCCGCTGAATGGCCGTGCCAAGTCAGCAAATCGATAACTTGCGGGTTTAGGTTCGCCGGCATTGCGCCTCCGTGGAAAAGAGGGTCTGCCGGAGGTCCGTCACAAGTAGTCCAACGAACTCCGCGAGGAATGGAGGTACGGCGTTTCCAGCCTGCGTGTAGCGCGGACACTCGCGCAGACGCCGATCGCCGCCGGTGGTGTACTTACCCTTGAAATCGTACCAGTCTGGAAAAGACTGGAGTCGCGCGTATTCGCGAACAGTGAGAATGCGAGGTTCGGCGTAGTGCAGTAAATCATCGGGCAACGTCGTCAACGTGTGGGAGGGTTTGTCCGGGTGAAGCGGGACCACGCAGTGTTTCTTGAGGTCGAATCGCTCGCGATCGCCTGCGGAGAGTTGCACGCCCTTTCGGCACGTTGAGAGAATGGTTTTGAAGCGAGCGGTTACGACCTCGCCGTGCCTGGCAAGCCGGAGGCTATTGGGAGCGGTGCCATTGAGCGCGCCGTGGAGGAGACGCTGGTACTTGCTGAGCGGGTGCTTGTACTCGATCTGCTTGAAGCCGGTAGAGTCTACGCACTCGATGATCTTCTTTTCCTTCTTCACCAAGTCTGAAATCGCCTGCTTCACGGTGACCGGACGATCAACCGGAAGTCCCTTGCCTTCCAGGAATTTCTTGCGGCGGGCGTCGAAATCCTTGAAGGGATCAAAGTCGGCGTGATTCTTCAACAGGTCGCGGCGGATCGCGAGCATGATGTACCGCGGGCGAAACTGCGGAACTCCCACGTCCGTTCCGTGCACCAGTTTTGTGAATACGTCGTAACCAGCATTTTCCAGGCGCTTCTTGATCCGCTCAGAGAATGGTTTTGCCGGACGCCGAGCGTCTTTCTTCCCCTTGGCGGACTTTCGGAAGGCGACGGATATCCCCTTCACGTTTTCGAGAAGGAGGAAGGGCGGCTCAATGACCTTGACCAGAGCGACGTAGTGCTTGAATAGCTCGTTGCGTGGATCGTTGCTCTTCCTTCGACCGGCAAGCGAGAATCCCTGGCAGGGCGGCCCGCCGGCGAGCAACTCAACCTGTCCCTTGAGGGCGGCGAGTTCTGTCCGGTGCTGCTTGATGAACTGGCTGATCTCGATCGGAGTTTTATCAAGCCAACTCGGCCAGGCGTACTGGTGCGGGCAGTTGGGCTGCCCTTCAACCAGGTTGTGCTTGAGCGTCTCGAACGCAATCGCGTCCTGCTCGACAGCAAAGAGCCCTTGCCACCCCGCCGACATGAGGCCGAGCGAAAGACCGCCGCATCCCGCGAACAAATCAACGAATTGTCCAGGCGCGAGCTCTTTGCGATTCTTGGGCCGCTTCGCTTTCATCTTCGCCTCCCGCGACCAGAGGACGAGTTTCTTTGACGATTCTGCGGACGGCCTGGCTGCTTGTTAAACCACTGGTCAACCTCGTTTTGCCGGAACTTCCAGAGTCGTCCGACCTTACGTGCAGGAAGCGCGTGCCGTTTGATCCACTTATAGACCGTGTCCCGCTGGACGCCAAGAAACGTCGCCACCTCGTCCACTGAGAGCAAGCGGTCGGTCATGCGTTCACCGTGAGCTGCGGATCAATGGTCATTCGTGTATAGGCGCTTCTGAACTGGTTCCTGCCACTTTAACCGATCGTATTGGACAGCCCTTGGGTTGTCGAGCGGATTGTTGACCGATCCCTGGGCTTTCCCCTGAATGTCCTCTCATGGCCGTCTGACAGTGTCGTGGGCTCCGTGGCAGCAGGCGCGACTGCGCGCCGGCGGATTCGAGCCGTAACGGGCTCCTCGGCGTCGAGGCGACGGGTGGCGGTGCGCTCCGGGGCAGCGTCGATTGTGTGGGCTGCCTTGAGCGCCTTGATACGGTCGGCCAATTCCGCGGTCGAAAGCGGCGGTTCGGCGGGAGAATCGGGAGACTCGTCGCCGCCGGCGTTCGACGGGATGCCGGCGAGGCTTGCCTTGAGCCGGTCGCGCAGGTGCGTCAGTTCGGCCTGGTAGGTTTCGTGCGTGAAGGGCTTGCCGATGCGGGCCTGATAGTCGCGGAGTTGCGACTCGGCGATTGAATGGTCCTGCCTCACACCGCCAATCTCGTTGCTATAGGCGTTGCACAACCGTTCCAGCGCGTTGAGCACGGCGCGGGGGCCGTGGCTGCCACGGATCAGCCGGTCGTAGCGCGTGGTCGTCCCTTCAACGTACACGTCGGGCGGGAAGTCTCGATGCAGCGCGAGGCCGAAGCGCAGGCCGCGATAGACGCCGAGCGGGACGCGCTGTTCCTGCCGCACTTCGCGCGGCAGCTTGTCTAATTGCGCGCCTAAGACGGCAATCGCCTCATCCTTCGCATACTCGCGGCCGTTGATCGTGACCGGGTCGCGGGCATGGGCGGCGGCGGTCGATTGATCGGCCGTCAGGTTCGACAGCCGCTCGTTGAGCCGAGCGATTTTGTCGGGCAAGTCCCGCACGTTACGGCGTGCGACATACTGTTCATCAACGTGGTTTTTCTTGAGCAACGCCAACCGCTGCAACTCAGCGTCGGCTTCGGCGAGCGTCAGCACGGCCGGGTTGCCGGAGGCAATCGCCTTGACTTCCGCGTAGGACAACTCCTGCCCGCCGACATCCTCGGCGCGGCGGGCCGCGTTGTGGCCGGTGATGACCTGGCCGATGAAACGGGCCTTGGTTTCAAGTGCCTGCCACATGTAGGCGTCGAACGAGCCTTCGGTGACGTAGCGATAGACCGCGACTTCCTCGTTCGTATTGCCCTGGCGAAGGATGCGCCCCTCGCGCTGCTCGACCTCCGCCGGCTTCCAGGGGGCGTCGAGATGATGAAGAGCCACAAGCCGCTGCTGTACGTTGGTGCCGGTGCCCATCTTCTGCGTGCTGCCGATCAAGACGCGCACTGAGCCGTTCCGGACCTTCTCGAAAAGCGCCTGCTTCTTGGCGTCGGAGTCGGCGTCGCCGATGGCGGCGATCTGCGTGCGCGGGATACCGCGTGCAACCAGTTTTTCGATTACGTCGTCGTAGGCCGAAAATCCCCACGGCGTCGGATGAACACCCATGTCGCAGAAAATCATCTGCGCGCCGCGCGAGGCGGCGGACTTTTCCCATGTAGCGGCGACGTTCTCCACCAGTCGGTTGACCTTTGAGCCGGGATCGTCGGGAGCGGAGGCGGAGAGCATCCGTCCGTCGAGGGCCAGCTTGCGGCCGTCGGTCGTGATGTTGAGGGCGTTGTCCTCGCGCGGGTCCACCTTCTCCGTTCGCAGCCGCTCGTAACGCGCAACGAGTCCGTCCTGAAGGGCGTGCTGCTCCGCCGTCATGGGACAGGCGACGACGATCGGCTTGCCGCTTTCCAGCCGCGGCCGCGGCAGGTTGAGCATGTCGGCCGTCTGCACGTCGGAGAAAGCGCGAAACATCTGCTGCAATTCCGGCAGGTTGGTGAATTTCGCAAACCGGCTGCGTGGCCGCAGAGATGCGCCGTCCGGTGAGATTTCCATCGTGTCGATGACTTCACCGAACGTGGCTGCCCAGGCATCGAAGTGTTCGAGGCCCCGGCTCTTGAGCCCCGCCGGATCGAGAAAGCGCTGCATCGTGTACATCTCGACCATCGTGTTCGACACGGGCGTGCCGGTGGCGAAAGTGACGCCGTGGCCGGGGTGCTGCTCGCCCAGGTAGCTCGCCTTCATATACACGTCGAAGGCGCGTTCGCTGCCGCCGGTCTGGATGCCGGCGACGCGCTCCA
>CALFYN010000214.1 GCA_937952345.1 uncultured Acidobacteriota bacterium | reverse complement strand
GATCGGATTTGGTGGACCGGAGACGGACTTCGAGATTGAGATCGGGGAGATCGGCCGAGGAATGGTTGATGACGATCAACTGAATCTGGAGTTTCTGTTTCGGGGTTTCGATGACGCGGAGGCCGGCGATTTCCAGGTGGCGGGCGAAGGGGTGGGCCTGTTTGGTGGCCTCGCCGGGCGTGGCCATTTTAGTTTCGTCTTTGGCCCCGTTCGCGGATTTGGCGGAAGGCCGCAGGAAGGTGATGCCGGCCCATCCGGCGCCGATGAGGACGGCAGCAACCAGCAGGACGACGACCCAGGAGGGCACACCCTGTTTGGGGGGCGGGATGACGTATGTGGGTTGTTGGGGCGCGGGTGCGGCGGCCGCCGGGGCTACGGGCTGGCTAGGCGGCGGTGGCTGGGGTGGTTGCACCGCGGGTTGTGCCGCGGGTTGCGGCGCGGGCGCGGCCACGGGGGCCGGCTCGGGCTTCGAGCAACGCGGGCAATCGGTTTCTGAAGGAAGAACTTCCCCTCCGCACTTCGGACAAATCCAGC
This sequence comes from uncultured Acidobacteriota bacterium, assembly GCA_937952345.1. Taxonomy (GTDB): domain Bacteria; phylum Acidobacteriota; class Terriglobia; order Bryobacterales; family Bryobacteraceae; genus CADEFT01. The sequence goes on along the minus strand of CALFYN010000214.1, from coordinate 3,633 downwards.
TAAACATGATCTTGCTACTATCTTGACACATGCGGTTTCTGCGTAAGCCAGCGGGGCGGCCTCGATCTCTCGGGTTGCTGTCGAGCGCGTTTCATCCACCGACGCGGGCGCACCTGGCGCTGGCACATGCGGCACTGGATTTGTTTGAAACAGAACAGGTACTATTTGTTTTACCAGAAAAATTCCCGCACAAGGCCTACGATGCGGTGACGCTGGAAGAGCGGCTGGAACTGGTGCTGGAGGCGACGGCGCACGAGCCGCGGTTCGCGGTGGCGGTGGCCGAGGCGGGGTTGTTTTGGGAGATCGCGCGGGAAGCGCGGGCGCACTACGGCGATGTCCGGTTGCGTTTCCTGTGCGGCCGCGATGCGGCGGAACGGATTGTCGGCTGGGACTACGGAGAACTGCCGCCGATCGAACGTCAACTCGAGGAGTATGAACTGCTGGTGGCTCCGCGCGAGGGCGCCTATGAGCCGCCCGCGCATTTGCGCAACTCCATCGGTTCGCTGCGCATCTCAGAGGAATGGGGGGACGTGGCCAGTTCTCATGTGCGGGCGCGCATCCGGTCGGGCGGGCGCTGGGAACATTGGATCCCGCCCACCATCACGGCGCGCGTCCGGCAGATCTACGGCCACAGACGTTAAACTGAGTAAGGACACACGAGAGAGGGCGCACCACCATGAACACAGCCGTATTGTTGATTCTGGCCGCTTCGGCCGCATGGTCCCAGGACTTTACCGAAATCCTGGCGGGGGCCAGCCGACAGACGGACCGCAACGCCAAGGTGACGGGAGTGCGCTTCAACTGCCTTCCGGCCGATTGCAAAGTGCGGCCGCACGAATCCATTGTGGTGCAGGTGCTGGTGGATGGCGAGATCGCGGTGGCGAATTCCGATCCGCGCAAAGGACGGTTGCGGCGCGCGCCGGGCGCGATGAAGGTGCTCGATAAGGACGGCGGCTGGGTGTCGAAGCCGTTCAAGTTTCCGGGCTCGGATCCGGGCGGGTATGCGGAAAGCGGCGGCTCGGCGTTGTCGAGCATTTTCCAGCGTGTGGCGGGGGATTTCATCGTGCAGGACTCCTTTATGTACACGGCTCCGGAGAAGCCGGGCACCTACCGGCTGGAGAATGACACGGAAGGCGTGAAGGCGGAAGTGACGATCACGGTGGACGCCAATGCCGCTTCGCAGAAGAAGCCCGAGGAATTTGCTTTCAGCGCGGAGGACAAGTCGCACGAGCCGTATCGGGCGCTGGCCGAACGCTATGCGCCGATGTTCGCGCAGGAGACATGGTGGCAGCCGAAATCCGATTACATCACGCGCTTCGATTTCGATAACGACCTGGTGGGCGACAACAATTGGGACAACCTGGAGAAGGGCACCTCGCAGGCGTATGTCTATTACGCGGTGATGGAGACGGCGACGCACTGGTTCCTGATCTACAATGCGTTTCATCCGCGCGATTACTCGGACAAGTGCGTGGCGGGAAGCTGCCATGAGAACGATAACGAAGGGGTGATTCTCACGATTCAGAAGGACGGCAGCGAGTTCGGCAAGCTGCTGACGATGGAAACATTGGCGCACAACAATGTTTACAGCTTCACCAACGAGCGCGGGATTTCGCGCGGGCTGCACAATGTCGACGGGCGCATCGAGCTGTTTGAGAATACGCATCCGATCGTGTTCGTGGAATCGGGCGGGCACGGCATTTACGGGACCACGCTGAACGGGCACAGCCGCTACAACGCGAGCAAGGACGATTTCAACGGGGGCACGGGCGTGACGTTCGTGTACAAGGGCGTTGCCGAGCGGCCGAAGCATGCCAACGACCGCAAGGTGGGTTACGAACTGCTGCCGATCCTGACGCATTGGTGGGCGCGGGCGACGAACGATCAGAACCAGCGCATGTTCGATGAATTCGGCCCGTATGAGCCATTCGGCGGGCGGCCCAAGGCGAAGGCGGCGATGATGGGCAAGACGTTTTTGGGACGCAAGGAATCGTCGAACAAGGCGAAGCCGTTCTGGGGCTGGCACGATAACAAGACGCTGAAGGCGCGTGTGTTGAACGCGGGGCAGTGGGGCCTGGATCCGGCCTATGCGATTACGCAGGGACTGCGTTTCCCTTCGAACATGCCGTTCTCGCTCGATTACACGTACAACCCGTATTTGGGGATTGGCGATGAGAGTCCGGCGCCGGCGCAGTCGGTGGTGATTACGCCGGGCACGCCGGTGGTGAGCGCGCCGGGCGGTGAGAAGCCTGCCGGGCAACCGCTGGTGGAGAACGCCGTGGCGATCGCGCCGAAGGTGACCGAAGGTTGGGTGGAAGTGGACGCGGTGGTGGATGCCACAGTGGTGTTTCACCTGTGGGAGAAAGACGTCACGCCGGAAGTGCTGGCGGGGGCTCCGGTGAAGGATCAGAAAGTGAATGCGAGCGGCCCGATTCCCACGGGGGGCGTGACGTGGAGCATCGAAAAGAAAACGGGGCGGGGCACGGTGAAGATTGTCGAAGAACCTTCAGAGGCCAACGGGCACACGTTGAAGGTGCGCGTGGACGATACGAAGGGGGGCGCGGCGCGGCACGTGTTCCGAGTGAGTTGGAAGCCTTAGGGCGGCTCGGCCAGGCACCCTCGCGCCTCTGACAGACGGGTCATTTCCCAATATTCGAGTATGCGCCCACGTATGCCCGATGGTTCGGGTATAGGGCGTGGAGCCTGTCTTCGGTGAACGGGATGTGTGTCCCATAGTAAGCGCAGAAACTGAGCGGCTCGGGGCTCGAGTTGACTCCGGTATTAGTTGCCGTGGGCACTGCATGCTGCGATAGGCGGATGCCTCCGAGGGCATTCCCTAACTCGTCGCGGGCCACCACGGCCGGAGGTCCTACCGAAGTGACTTCGATATCGAGTGCTTGGGGCGGCTCTACTACCGTGGTGATCCAGGCACTGAGATGATCCAAAGCGGCGTTCAATACAAATACCCATGGGAGACGGCTGGGTCCGGGGCGGTGGTGACCAGGCGCGAGGCGGACTGTGAAACGCCCACTGCGATGATGCGCTTCACCGGCAGGCCGCCGAGCGGGTCGATTCCCAGCGGATGGCGTACTGCCTGTCCGGCCTGGGAAAAGATGTCGTAGCATAGCTCGTCGTTGACGACCGTGCCACCTTATAGTGACATCCAATGTGCCGTAGCGTGTTGGGCTCCAGGCTCTCAATCCCGTGTTGGGAAAATGGACTCCGACCATTTGCGCCGAGACCCCGACCCAGACATATCCGCGGCGAATGAGGTGTTCGGCTGAAACGGCCCAAGCCGCGTCGAGATCATAGCCAGCGGTGACATTCTGCCACTCCATCACGACAATGCCGTTGAACCGGCGGGGCTGGACGGGCCTGCGGACGACGATCCTTGTGCGATAGGCGTGGCCACTATCCACGATGGTGGCGGTCACCAGCGGTTGCGTGGTGTTATAGCGATTCGCCGTGCCTTCGATGAAGAATTCCTGCTCGAAGTAGAGAGAAGCGAGTCATCGTAATACTCCTTGGCTATATCAGTACGGCCATGGCGGCGGCACGAAGCTGTTGTCGAATCCTTTGCTTGCCGGGAAGAACGAAGCATCCGGCCGGGCTCCAGTGTCGAGCCAGTGCTCG
>CALFYN010000213.1 GCA_937952345.1 uncultured Acidobacteriota bacterium | reverse complement strand
CTGGCGAAGACGATGCTTGCTGGGGTTGGGGTTTGGATCTTTCTGAACTGGCTGCCGCTGTATTTCCGGGAGCGGTTCGGGATGAGTCTGGCAGCGGCGGGGTTCGCGGGGACGTTTCTGCTGCAGGCGGCGACGGTGTCGGGGATTGCGATCGGTGGGGCGCTGTCGGACCGGCTGGCGCGGCGGGCTCCGCGGATGCGGATGTTGTTGCAGAGTGTTTTTTACCTGGTTTCGGCGCCGTTCTTGTTGCTGTTTTTGGGTGAGGTGAGCTTCGTGATTGCGGCTGTGGCGGTGGGCGTGTTTTCGTTGTTTCGGGGGATGGGCGGGGCGAATGAGAGTCCGACACTGTGCGATGTGGTGCCGGAGCGGCTGCGGGCAACGGGGTTGGGGATGATGAATCTGGGGGCGACGGCGGCGGGTGGGATGGGTGTACTGGTGGCGGGGTGGTTGAAGGCGCATATCGGGATGGAGGCGGTGTTTGCGGGGATTGCGGGGTTGTTTGTGGTGGCTGCGGGCGTGCTGTATTGGGGCTATGCGGTGTTCATGAATCGGGATGTGGAGCGGGCGCGGGGTTAGTAAACGCGGATGGCGTAGAGGCGAGCTTCGGGGCTGTCGTGGGTTTGGTGGATGGTGAGGCGGAGGGTGTCTGTGGTGGTGTTGAGGGTGTGTTGCCGGTGGCGGAGGTAGTTGCCCCCTACTTCGATTTTCGTTTCGCCCGCTTCGAGCGTGTAGTGGGAGACGGTTTCGGACTGCGGGCCGCGGGTCATGCGGCTTTGGAAGGCATCGGACATGGAGAGGGTGAGTTCGCGGTGGAGTCCGGTGTCGAAGATGAGATGGACTTCTCGGATGTGCTGGGGCGTGGGCCAGCGGAGTTCGAGGGTGGCGGGGAGCGTTTGCGAACGCCATTGATTGGCGGACTCGGGGAGTGTGGGGTGCAGTTTTGGGTTGGTGGCTCTGGTGTGGGGATTGAGAGCGGTTGTGGCGGGGTGGTCGGGGTGTTCGGAGGATGCGTGGATGGTGGCTTGGTGGGCGAGATCGGGGTCCGGAGGGATGTGGAGGAGGAAGGCGTCGTCTCTCAGTAGTTGCTGTTGCGTGGCGTGGAGATTGATTGCGCCGTGGCGGATGGCGCAGGCGATGGCGGTTCCTATGGCTTGGCCGATGACGCCGCAGGTGGCCATGACTCGGGTGGATGCGAAGGCGAGGTGGGTGGCGGAGATGTTGCGTCCGGCCATGAAGAGATTGGCGACGTTGCGGGAGTGGAGGGCGCGGAGCGGGATGGTGTAGAGGTGGGGGACCTCGATTTGTTCGGTCGGGTATTCGTGGACGGCATCGACTCCGGCTGGGGGATGGACGTCGATCCACCAGCCGCCGTAGGCGACGGCGTCTTCGAATAAGGTGGCATTGACGACGTCCTGTTCGGTGAGGATGTGGGGGCCGAGGAGCCGGCGGGATTCGCGCTTGCCGGGGAGCATGCCGACCCAATCGAGGCTCCAGTTTTCGGGGCCTTCGGCGGGAGGGGGCGGGGTTTCGCCGTCCATCCATTTTTCGTAGGCGGCGGAGGGGTCGTGGGTGGGGCGCGGGCAGTGGTTCTTGATGTGGTCCCAGACGCCGAGGGCGATGCGGAGGAGTTCGTGGCGGATGCGGGCGTTGTCGCGGACGGTGTCGAGTTCGCCTCCCCATTCGGCCCACCAGTAGCCGTATTCCCATTCGCGATGGCTGCGGAGTTTGAGATCGTCTTCAGTGAATTTGCGGGCCCAGGCGGGAGGGTGGAAGGGCACGGGGTGGGGCTTGCGGCTGGCCATGAAGAGGATGGTGGAGCCGAGGACTTTGGTGTCGGCGGTGAGCTGGGCGTGGGGCTCGTGGAATTCGCTTTGGGCTTCGCGGCCCATGCGGTGGTCTGCGCCGGCGGCCAGGCCGAGGTGGGAATCGCCGGAGCAATCGGCGAAGTAGGGGGCTTCGATGAGGAACTCGTCTTCGGTGGACGGGCGGATGGCGCGGATGGACTGGATACGGTTGGCGGAGACGGTGCAATCGAGGAAGGCAGTGTCGAGGAGGAGGGTGATGTTGGGTTCGCTGACGATTTTGTCGTAGAGGAGGAGATCGAAGAGGTGGGGGCTGCGATGGGGATTGCGGACGGCATCTTCGAGGCGAAGTTCTTCGACGATGCCGGATTCACGGGCTCCGGGGCGGCGGGAGGAGCAGGAGGCGCCGACGATGTGCATGCGGACTTCGGAGGAGGCGTTGCCGCCGAGGACGGAGCGATCCTGGACGAGGATGACTTTGGCGCCGTTGCGGGCGGCGGCGAGGGCGGCGCAGACTCCAGCGATGCCTCCGCCGATGATGCAGAGGTCTGTTTGGAGGGAGTGGCGGGTCATGAAATCAGATCAGGATACAGTATGGCATCGAAGAGTGTTGGCAGGACACCCCCTGATAGGATGGAGATGTGATCACGGATCTGGTGGAAATCAAGCGTTTGGGGGAGAAGAAGCGGGAGGAGAACCAGCGGCTGCGGGCGCACATGCGGAAGCATCACGCCGTGGAGCGGCATTTGCGGAAGATTGCGGCGGAGGTGGAAAACGCCATTGATTGCCGGGAGTGCGCCAATTGCTGCCGGGTGGCGACGGTGAAACTGCGGGATCGGGAGGTGGAGAAACTGGCGAAGTTCATTGGGGTGACGCGGCGGGAGTTTCTGCGGGATTACTGCGAGCGGTCGGAAGAAGAGGGGTTGATTTTGAAGCGGACGGAGGAGTCGGGGTGTGTGTTTCTGGAAGGGAAGTTGTGCGGGGTGTACGATGTGCGGCCGATGACTTGCGAGGATTTTCCGCATTTGGTGCGGGGGGAGGGATCGCTGGTGTCGCGGATGTGGGAGATGCCGGACCGTGCGACGTACTGCCCGATTGCGTATAACACGCTGGAAGCTTTCAAAGAGGATTTAGGGTTTGAGGGACGGAAGAAGGGCGGGAGTTGAAGCCCGCCCTGGTTCGTGTTGCCTTCCTCACTTCACTACATTGCGCGGGCGAGTGTAGTGAGCATCTGAGCGACGTCGTAGGGGATGACTCCCTTGGCGGCGGCCGACTCGGCGATGCTGATGAACTCATCGAAGGCCGCCTTGGCTCCTTTGATGTCACCCACCGCTTCGGCGTTGGCGGCCTTGGCGACGGCTGCGAGCAATGCCGTGCGGGTGGCTCCGTCCGTCGCCTTCGTGACGACGATCTCGCTGATGCTGGGGCAGCTCAGCAAGGCGGGGTCGAGGGTGGAGCCGGGGGAGCGAAGGCCGGGAAGCAGTTCCCACTGTTCGCCATTGACGCCGAGTTGCATTTCGCGGACGATGGCCGTGTTGATGGAATCGCGAATGAAGCGTACCGAGCCATCGCCGAAGGAGAAATTCGCGCCGCCGGGGTGGCTGCCAAACATGCTGCGGAAGGTGATTTGCGAGCCCGTTAGGCAGATATCCGTACAATGGCCTCCCGGGCCGCACACTCGGCCGCCGCTAGTACCGCATTCCCCATTGAGAACATCCGTGGCTGCCGCAGGCGATGCGAGGTAGGGCCGGATGCGCTCCAGAACCTGCTGTTGTTCGACAGGCGTGAGGGCAGCGACGTAGTCTGAGAACCCGCGCGCTCCGATCATGAGGACGTTGCGGAACATACGCTGGCGGGCTTCGTCCGCGCCCGGGGTTGGGGCGAACGTGATGGACGAGGTTTTCGCTCCGGAGGTTGTGGCGGAGATGATGAGATTGCCGGTTTCGCCTCCGGTGACGCCGGGGACTGGGTTGCCGGCGATGTGGAAGGTGTTGGAGGTGTTTTGTACGAGGGTGTAGCGATAGCCGTCGATAGCCCCGTGGGTGGGGAGTTTGGCGATCTCCATGGTTTCGGCGAGGCTGGTGGGGAAGCGCCGGTTGGCGTCGTGGTAGTTGTGGACGGCGAGGCCGATTTGCTTGAGGTTGTTGCTGCACTGCAAGCGGGCGGCGGCTTCGCGGACCTTTTGCACCGCGGGTAGCAGCAGTCCGATCATTACAGGGACGGTGGCGATGACGACCAGAAGTTCGATGAGGGTGAACCCGGCTCGTTGGCTCCGATTCTTGGTTTGCATTGTTGTTTCTCCTTTTTTTGGGAGCTGGCTTGTGCAGGCGCTCCTGTACCGTATAGGGCCAGAGGGGCCGGCGATCGCTCACGGGTGCGGAGAAAATTTAGCGGCGGACGTAGAAGTGGAAGGAATGGTTGGAGCCGGCGAGTTGATAGCGATCGAGCCAAGGCTTGAGGTCGGGGTAATTGGTGATGGCTAAGGAGGGATTGAGTGGTCCTAGACCGTCGAGGATGATGTCGGGCTCGTAGGCGACGAGGCGAGTGCGGTTTCGTTGCGCCCATTCGGCGGCGGTGGGTTTGGAGCTGAAGAGATGACGGTCGGCCATGACCCCGGTAAGAGGCTGGGAATCGAGCCAGGGGGTGGCGGCGGGGATTCGAGAGTATGCGTAGACTTCAGGCCGGTAGCCCCAGACGAAGATGGACTGGGGCTTGTTCTGCAGGGCGAATGCGGCGGCCTGGCGGGCATCGTTGTGTAGGGCGAGATCGGACCAGGGCGTACCCGTGGCGACCTGGATGTAGCGCGGGCCGAAACGGGCGAGTGGGATGAGGAGGAGGGCGAGTGCGAGCCAGTGGGCGCGGCGGAGCGTGGCGAGTCCACGGGCGGCGAGGATGACGGCGGGAACGAGGAGTTGGAAGTAGTAGCGGGGGAAGAATCGGAGGCCGGCGCAGACGGCGGCGAAGGAGACGGCGATCCAGAAGAGGAGGCGGCGGGTTTCGGGGTCGCGATGTCGCCATGCCGCGCAGAGGGCACCGATGACGAGGGTGATGTGGAATCCGGTCCAGTTGAGGGTACGCAGGAAGGCTTCTTTGATGGGGTGGGTGACGAAGGTGTCGCGGCTGTAGAGCATCCCCCAGCGCCAGACCTGATCGAGGTAGGGGGTGAGGGCACCGTTCCATTGAAGGTAGGCGAGGGCGGGGAGTTGGACGGCGGCGGCTCCGGCGGCAAGCAGATGGGGCTTGCGCCATTGCCAGGCAAGGCAGGCGAGGAAGACGAAGGGGGCTTTGGGATTGATGAGGAGAGCGACGCCGCAGGCTGCGCCAGCGTAGAAGGGTTGCGCGCGGACACAGAAGAGGATGGCGAGGAGATGGACGGGGATCATGAGTTGATCCGGGGCGGCCGCCATGACGGCTGCGGGGATGCCGAAGTTGAGGAAGAAGGCGAGGAGGGCTGCGGCGAGGGTGGCTTCGCGGGCGGACCAGAGGCGGCGGGCGAGGAGCCATGCGCAGGCGCTGGAAGCGGTGACGAGGAGGGCGCCCATGAGGCGGAGTTTCCAGCCGATAGCGGCGCCGAAAGTGGCGTACCAGGCCGCGAAGAGCGGGGGCTTATCGAACCAGATGTCGCGATAGAGGATCTTGCCGCGGAGCATTTCGAGCGCCGCGGCGATGGGGTAAGCTTCTTCGACCCAGACCACGTCGTGGTGGCAGAGCTTGAGGAGCAGGGTTAGGAGGAAGACGACGGAGAGGACCCGCCACATATCAAGCGCTCCAGGTAGGCACGGAAGTCCTGGCCGTACTCCGGGTCGGCGAGGGCGAACTCGACGAAGGTTTCGAAGTAGCTGGGGAAGTTGCCGATGTCGTAGCGGCGTTCTTCGGGGCGGAGTTTGAGGGCGAGGACGCGTTTGCCTTCTTCGCAGAGCATTTGGATGGCGCTGGTGAGCTGGATTTCACCGCGTTTGTCGGGTTTGACGCGGCGGATCATATCGAAGATGAGAGGCGAAAAGGCATAGCGGCCGGCGACGGCGAGGCAACTGGGGGCCTCATCGACACTGGGTTTTTCGACGATGCTGGAGACGCGGAGGGAGCCGTCATCGTTCTCGGCAACATCGACGATGCCGTAGTGGACGACATCCTCACGGGGCACCTCTTCGACGGCGATGACGCAACTGGCGCGTTTTTCGACGAAGAGATCCGTCATCCGGGAGACGGCTTTGGAGCCGGCGTTGATGCCGAGGATGGAATCGCCGAGGGCGACCATGACGGGCAGTTCGCCGGCGAAGCTTTCGCCGCAGAGGATGGCGTCGCCAAGGCCACGCTGGAAGCGCTGGCGGGTGTAGAAGAAATTGGCGTTGAGATCCTCGAATTCGAGTTCGGCGAGGAGATCCTGCTTGTTTCCGTCCTTGAGGATGCGGGTGAGTTCGGGGTCGGAATCGAAGTGGTTTTCGATGGACGACTTGCTGCGGCCAGTGACGAACAGGATCTGTTCGATGCCGTTGGCGACGAGTTCCTCGGCGACGTACTGCACGATGGGCTTGCGGGCAACGGGCAGCATCTCTTTCGGCTGCGATTTGGTGGCAGGCAGAAGCCGGGTTCCGAGGCCGGCAACGGGAACGATGGCGCTACGAATCATGGATCTCCTATCGTCGGGGCTGGAATGTAACTTGAGGCATGGAGAGCACGTGGGTGTCTCCGCCCTGGATGGTGCGAAGGGCCTTGACGGCGGGCCGGATTTCATCGAGGACGCGCAGCATGAGCTCGGCCTGTTTGGCTTCGCTGGACTCAGACTCGTCCTGGTTGCCGAGGCGGGCCATGAGGGCTTCGAAGGTGGTTTTCTTTTTGGGGAAGACGCGCAGGGTGACGTCGTCGGATTCCTTGAGCTTGATGGCTTGCTTCACGAGTTTGAGGGCGGTGGGATAACCGCCGAGTTCATCGACAAGGCCGCGGGCTTTGGCATCTTCGCCGGACCAGATGCGGCCTTTGGCGATTTCGAGCACTTTTTCCTTGGGGAGCTTGCGGCCATCGGCGACTTTGGAAGTGAAGTCCTGGTAGACGCGGTCGAGCCAGGTTTGGAAGCGGGCCCATTCCTCTTTGGAATAGTCAGAGGTACTGGAAAACATGCGGGCGTTCTGGCTGGTGTGGATCTCGTCCCAGGAGATGCCGAGCTTGTCCCATAGGCCGTTGGTGAGGAGTTTGCCTCCCAGGACACCGATGGAACCGGTGATGGTGGCGGGTTGGGCAACGATCTTGTCGGCGCCCATGGCGACGAAGTAACCGCCGGAGCCGGCGACGCTGCTCATGGAAACGATGACGGGCTTGCCGGCTTTTTTAGCGCGCATGGTTTCGCGCCAGATGGTGTCGCTGGCGACGTAGGAACCGCCGGGGGAGTCGACGCGGAAGAGGATGGCTTTGACGGATTTGTCGTTGATGGCGTCGCGGAAGGCGGCGGCGACGGTTTCCGAACCCATACTGGTGTCGGCGCTGAGGGGATCGACGCTGCTCTTGCCGCGGACGACGGGGCCGAGTCCGTGGATGAGGGCGACGACGGGGCCTTTCTGGTGAGGGCGTCCGGCGCGATCGAGGTATTTCTGGAGGTAGAGGAATTGCGCGTCTTTGCCGGCCTTTTCCTTGACTTTGGCGAAGACTTCGTCGCGGTAGGCGATGCCATCGACGAGTTTGGCGTCGACGGCTTCCTTGCCGAGGTAGGGTCCGCGATCGATGAGGGATTTGACGTCGGCCTCTTTGAGCTTGCGGCCTTGGGCAATGCCTTTCACCATTTGGGAAAAGATGGATTCGATGACGCGGCCGGTGGCTTCGCGGGCGGCGGGGGTGAATTTCTTTTCGGTGTATTGCTCCATGGCGCTCTTGAACTCGTAGCGATGATCCATGCGGGGGGTGATACCGAGTTTGTCGAAGGAGCCGCGGAGGAACATGCCTTCGGCCATGAGGCCGGTGAGTCCCACGTCGCCGGAGGGTTGGAGCCAGATTTCATCGAATGCGGTGGCGAGGTAGTAGGCTCCGTTGGCGGCTCCGAATTCGCCGTAGGTTTCGGAAAAAGCGACGGCGAATTTCTTTTTGGCGCGGAAGGCGGCTAGGGCGTCGCGGAGTTCCTGGGCCTGGGCGGTGCTGATGGGGGCGGCTCCCATGCGGGCGATGAGGCCGGTGACGCGATCGTCGTCGCGGGCTTTTTCGAGGGCGTCGACCATGTCGCGGAGTACGGGTGTGGTGCGGCCGAGGCGGAGGAAGGGATCGGAGGAGGCGTCTTCGTCGA
>CALFYN010000212.1 GCA_937952345.1 uncultured Acidobacteriota bacterium | reverse complement strand
TGCGTCGTCACTTCTGGTTTCACTTGAAAACAGCGTGAGAGCGCCGGGGTCAACTGTTCGACGGGCGGATCCAGTTTCACCCAACTCGCTCCTTCCACTCCATAGCACAGCAGCGCATCGCCGCCTTTTTCAATTGTTGGTGGCGAGGCATAGAAGTTCAGAATCTTAGCCGCGGCATCCGCGGACTTTGTCTCTGGGGCTTTTTTCGGAGCCTCCGTACATCCCAACAGCGTGACCATCAGAAAACCCAACCAACGATGCATTCCGTACTCCTCCACAGATAGAGCCGATGCAGATCCGGCCCGTTTCATGTGATTATATGCACATGCTTAGCGGACGACGTTCGTTCCTGACCTCGGCCTGGTTCACACGCTGGCTACCCTTCGGCGCCCCCGCCGCGGCGGAAGCCGCCAAGTCCGGCCGCGCCATCTACGAGGAGTTGGGCATCCGTCCCATTCTCAATTTCCGGGGCACTCACACCACAATTGGTGCATCCAAACAATGGCCGGAACTGCACGCGGCAATGGAAGAAGCCGCGCGTTCTTTCGTGTCTCTCGATGAGTTGCAGGACAAGATCGGCGAGCGCCTCAGCAAACTGATCGGCACGGAGTCCGCCATCGTGACCACGGGCACAGCCGGCGCCATCACTGTCGGCACATGCGCCTGTATTGCAGGCACGAACACCGCCTATATTCGCCAGATCCCCGACACGACCGGACTCAAGAATGAAGTCCTCTGCCTGAAGCTGCATCGCAACGGCTATGACCACGCGGTACGCACCGCGGGCGCGCGGATGGTGGACATCGAAAACCCTGAGCGTCTTGCCGAAGCCATCAACCCGCGCACGGCAATGATGTACTGGCTCGGCGGCACGAGCGGCGATTACACCTGGCCCCAGACCATTTCGCTCGAAGATGTTCTGAAGATCACCAAGCCCGCCGGCATCCCGGTCCTGGTCGACGCCGCCAACATGCTGCCGCCTTTCGACAACCTTCGTAAGCTCGCGGCCACGGGTGTCGATCTGATCTGCGTAAGCGGCGGCAAGCACATGCGCGGTCCGCAATGCTCCGGCATCCTCGCCGGACGCAAAGATCTCACCGCGGCAGCGCGCCTGAACATGAGTCCGCACTCGGACAGCCTCGGCCGCCCCATGAAAGTAGGCCGTGAAGAGATGGTCGGTCTTTGGCTGGCCGCGGAGAAATACGCCAAGCTTGATTTTGAAGCTCTCGACAAGGAGTGCTTGCGCCAGGCCGAACACATCCGCGATGTGGCAGGCAAGATTCGCGGCATCAAGACATCGATGGAGCCCTTCGACCGCACACGCAAAGTGCGCCGCGTAGTACTGCAGTGGGACGAATCAGCCCTCGGCATCACCGCGGCGGAAGTCGAAAAACAGCTCTGGGACGGCAGCCCACGTATTGCCGTACAACGTTACTCGCCACAAGGCCTGATGTTCACATGCTTCATGAACGACCCCGGCGATGAACGCCCTGCGGCGAAGCGATTGCAGGAGATTTTCCGTAAGGGGTGAAGTCCGTCCCGCAGAGTGCTCAACCGGCTTTAGACGCCTGACTTCTTGATGCCCCGATAAGGCACCGCGATTTTCACGGGCCCTTTCCATTTCTTGGGCGACGGCTTCCCGACGGCCCAATGAATTGCGTTCACCGTGAGCCGCTGCATCGCTTCGCTCTCGAAATCCTCGGGGTGTCCCAGCGTCGTAAAAAACACTTTACCCCCGTATTGATTTTTCCAGGTCCAGGCCACCGGGTTATCCTCGGCGGGCTTGTTCGGGTTCACACAATGGCCCATCAGTAGCTTCTCGGCGTCCTGTGGTGGCCACTTTGGCAGAACACGATACAGCCAGGACCGCACATGGAACTTCTCAGGCACGCCCAAGAGGATGGGGTGCTTTACGGCCGCCGGAATCACAGAAACGTCTGTGCTCGCCTGATGACCGAAATGGGTATGCCCATCCTTCCCCCAGCCCGGAGGCGCCCCGAATGCCTCCGCCGCCCATCCATTCCACTTTTCCAGTGCGTGCCCTTTGGGATAGTTGAACGAATGCGACGAGGTGCGGAATCCAAACATCGGCTTTCCGGATTTCATGTATCGCTCGATCGGCGCAAGCTGTTCAGGCGGCAACCGCCGCCACCGCAAGAAGAACACTCCGAGATCTGCCTGATCCAACGCTTCCAATCCGGGAATATTCTCTTCGGCGTTCTGATCCGGCCGTGACGCGATCACCGTGCATCGCATCCTGTAGCTTTTCTCCAGCTCCGCCGCCAGCAGCGGCATGGTTTGCTCTCCCGAATATTCATGATCCCCACACACAAAAACAATGTGCGGATTCTTCGGGGCGGCCACGGCACTCGCGGCCAGCGTTGCGGCAAACCCTCTGCGCGTCATCATGTCCGGTATCTTACTCCACTATTTGCCCGCGCGGCTTGCCTTCACCATCTGCTTGCCCGCTTCGGTCATGTCGAAACTCCGAGTCATGTTCCGAATATGCTCAACACTGCGCAATCGCGGCGCCGACCGGTCCTCATCAATCGCCACCTGCCGCACCGGTTCAAATCCATTTGCTCCCACGCAGTCCCATCGTTATCGCGATGAAACTCACACCTGAACTGCTTCGACGTGCCGTCGGGATACGCCACTCAGATCACAGCGTCGCCCCTGCTTGACTTCCCAACCTGTTCGGCAAACCCCGCGAGCCCGTCCCATACTCGTCGTCACTTCCGTCATTGGACGCATCTCATCCAGGGTAGGGGCAAACGAATCCGGGGCATGCAGCACTATAATCTGCGCCTGACCTTTGAAATTCAGTTTTTGGAGCACTACGCTCATCGCTTCACCGGAAACTCTTTGGATTCCGTTCGAGCGCTTGTGAATAGCTTCTCCATCCGTGCAACGATGTCCGGATGCTGCTTGGCCATATCGTCCCGCTCCCCGGTGTCGCGCGAAAGGTCGAACAACTCCACGGCAAATTTCGGCCCCTGCCGCACCAACTTCCAATTCCCCTGCCGTACCGCCTGATGAAAGCCGCGCTCGTGAAACTCCCAGTAAAAGTGATCGCGCCGCGGCGCCACGCCCGCCGTCCACAACCTCACCAGCGAAACACCGTCCAGGCCAGCAGGTATCTGCGCCCCGCCGAGTTCGGCGAACGTTGGCAGCAGATCCCAGAATGCCCATGGAGTCTCGCTCACCTGCCCCGCCTTTACCCGCGCGGGCCACCGCACAACAGCAGGCACGCGAATCCCA
>CALFYN010000211.1 GCA_937952345.1 uncultured Acidobacteriota bacterium | reverse complement strand
GGTGCGCGCCGGGCAGGGGGCGGCTCTGGTGGATGCCATCGAGCGGACGCCGAACTTGCGGATCATCTTAATCGAAACCCCGGCGAACCCGACACTGATGATGACGGATATCCGGCAGGCGGTGGATGCGGCGGCGCGGCGCGATCCGCGGCCGCTGGTGATGGTGGACAACACGTTTCTGGGGCCGGCGTTCCAGCATCCGCTGACGCTGGGCGCCGACGTGGTGCTGTATTCGGGGACGAAGTATCTGGGCGGCTTCAGCGATATGCTGAGCGGCGTGGCGCTGACGGCGGACCCGGCACTGGTGAAGACGATCAAGTCGCGGCGTGCGTTGTTTGGGAATATATTGCAGCCGGATGAGTGCTGGATTCTGGATTCGCGCCTGCCGACGGTGACCTTGCGGATGAACCGGGCGTCAAAGAACGCGCAGCGCATTGCGGAACGGCTGGCCGGGCACGAGAAGATTGAGAAGATCCACTATCCCACGCTGTTTGACGATCCGGATCAGATTCGCATTCGCATTGCGCAGTGCGACTATCCGGGGGCGATGATGTCGCTGGAGTTGCGCGGCGGCAAGCCGGCGGCGTTCGAGTTTTTGCGAAGGCTGCGGTTGGCACGGAACGCCGTGTCGCTGGGCGGGGTGGAAACGCTGGTGTGCCATCCGAAGACGACGATTCACTCGGCGGTATCGGCGGAGGAACTGGAGATCGCCGGAGTGACGGATGGATTAGTGCGAATCTCCGTGGGAATCGAAGATTGGCGTGATCTGCTGGCCGATTTTGAGCAGGCGCTGAGCTGATTCTATTCGGGAAGAAGGATGATCAGTTCGAGGGCCGGAGCCGGAAAATCGCCGGGAACATAGGCCGCAAGATTACGGCCACGGAGCACGGACTCCCAATACACTCCGCTCATATTGAGGCTGAAGTATTGGTGATTCAGCTTGACGGGAATGGCGCTGGGGGGCCGCTGCATGTGTGTCAGCAGCACACCGGGGAGCGCCTGGCGCACCAGCAGTTCGATCTGATTCGCACCGCACACCTTGATCAGCGACGGCGCCTTCGCGATCAACTCGCCTTCGTTCATCTCGCTGTTGATGGCCAGATACATGCGCGTATCCTTGAAGTATTTGTCGTCTGCGAGCGCGGTGGCGTAAATATGCGGAGCCACCTGCTTGAGGGGCAGCGACACGAAGTTGCTGGGAACCACGGTTTCGAGCAGCGTCCGCACCTTCTCGTCGAGTTCGGTGAAGGGGGGCTCGAGGTCGTCATGGTTGTACTTGGGCAGGTCGCGCGGATGCATGTTGGTGGAAAACGTGGTCAGCGCGCCGGCCAGCGAGAGCAGCAGCGCGAACAGATCCTGCGGATGGCCGCGCTTGGTTTCGTAGATGTGCTGCAGAATCGGAAAATGAGAATTGATGGTGTAGAGCAGCCAGAAATTGGCGATATCGGAAGCGCCGAAGTCGGCGAGGGTGAGGTTTTTCTGGCGGCGCAATCCGGAAAGAATGCTGCTTTTCGCCGATAGGATTTCCACCAGGCGTCGAGCGATGGACATGAGGTAATCGCTGGTGGTGATATCGAGCAGGGGCGGCTGAAACTTGGAATCGAGCTGCAGTGTTCCGGATGGATGCCGCTTCACCCTGGCAATGCGCAGCGAGGAATAGCCCTTGAGATTCTCGCCCTCGAAAAGAAAACGGAAATTCTTGCGCGCCACCTGCACCGGTTTTTCCATGGTGCCTGTGTTTTCATCACGCAGCATGAGGACGTCGGAGACGAAGCGCGTGTCGGAATTGCGCGACGCCATGGCGACATTCAGGCCCTTTTCGCGGTAGGCGGGAATGGAAAGATAGACGTCGCAGGTGGTTTGATCTTTTTCGAAGTATTCGGCAATGGGGCGCACGGGCGGGGCGGGGTCCGCGTCGGGGATATCGAAGAGCAGGCCATCGGGGAAGATGCCGGAAGCGCGGGAAATGGCGATATTGCCGCCGGCGAGCGCTTCCTGATCGAGGCGCATTTCGCGAAAGCCCCATGGATAGGAACTGAGCGCGTCCATCTGGAACTGGAGCGTGTTATCCAGAAAGCGGTCCTGACTTTGGAGGTACTGCGCGTTGAGGAACGTGCCTTTCATCCAGATGACGGGCTGTAGTCGTCGCATTCCCAACCACCGTAGCAGATTTTCTTGCGCTTCCGGCGCGGTGGCCGGATCGGCTACCCTCGGGAAATGGCCTCTACGTTTCCCGCGCGGCTGGGAACTCCGGAACAGTGCCGAACGCTCAGGGAATTCCTGACGGGCGCCCGGTTCACTGAAGCGGCGCTGCTGGCATCGTTCGGCGTCCCGGAACTGAATTCACTGCTCACGGCGGATGCGGAAGAGCGCGCACGGCTGCGGCAACGCATTGAATCGGGCGGCGCCCAGATGCTGTTGGCGAAGCTGTTTCTCGGTGGATTCCGTTTAAGCTGGCAGGAGGCATCGCGGTATATTCCGGGCTCGATTTTCGAGATTCTGAAGGCATTGGGGCTGTACGACGAAAGCGGGCGCTGTCCGGTGCTGTTTTATCCGGCGTACGGTTTCTGGATCGCGTCTGACCGGCCGTTGTCTTCGGATGGGTCAGGATACGGCGGACCGGATTTCGTCATGTCCGCGCTCGAATATTTGAGCCGCACGTATGTGGAGAGCATCGGACGCGCGCCGTGCGGGCGGTTTCTGGAAGTGGGCGCCGGCGCCGGCCTGGGAGCGCTTTGCGCCACACGATTCGCGGAAGAGATCTGGGCCACGGACATTACGCAGCGCTCGATCGAATGCATGGAGTTCAATCGCGGGCTGAACGGAGTGAGCGAAGAAAAGCTCCGCCTGGCGCGCGGAGACATGTATGCTCCGGTGGCGGGCCTGACGTTCGATCGGATCGCGTGCAATCCGCCGTTTGAACCGCCGCTGCGGCATGACCTCATCTATTCGGTGGGCGGCGCGGATGGAGAGCAGTTGATCGAACGGGCGGTGCGCGAGGGTGTACCGCTGCTGGCGCCAGGCGGCCGGTTGTACTGCCAGGTGCTGGGCACGGACCGCCCCGGCGATGCCTTCGTCGAGCGGATGGAGCGCTGGCTGGAAGTTTCGGCATCCGGTATCGCCTATTTCGTGCGGGCGCGCTTGTCCACCGATGGGTACACCGCGGGACAACTGATGAACACGGGCGCTGATCGGTCGGTGATTGAGCAATGGGATCGGTTCTATGGGCGGATGCGGGCCACGCATGTTACGACGGGACACCTAATCATAGAGTGCGGGGCGGGGTTCCGTGTGGTGGAAACGCTGGGCGGGGCAACTGGATTGGACGATATGGAGCGGCGCATCGAGTGGGATGATGCCTATCGCAGGGACGGGTGGCACGAGCGTTTACTCGATGGGGTTTGGGCTACGGCGGATACCTGTTCACTCCATGTGTATCGGACTCTGCGCGACGGAGAGGTGGAACGGGAGTTGGCATGCCGTGCACCGTTCGATGGCTCATGGCCTGCGCCGGAGACCGTGAATGACATTCTGGCAAGCGCGGCAACGCCTGCCACGGGCCGCGACATTGTAGAACGTGTGAAGGCCGGCGCGGCGGCGCACGAGGAAGAAATCCTGAACAGCATGGCCATGTGCATCGCACGGGGAGCTTTGCGGGAAGGGGCAACGGCATGAGTCAACCGCAATTGCGGCAGGGCTCGCAGGCCGCGTTCCAGGCGGTGCGAGCTTACTTTGCGGCGACACCTCTGGCGCGGGGCGAGATCGTGCCGGTGGAAATCGCGAAGGAACTTGCGGAACTGGGCATCGCGGACCGGGATCGCATCTCGCAATGGAACATCGCGCAGCGGCATGGCTTCCTGTTGGTGCACGATCAGGAAGCCCCGGAAGAGGAGTTGCTGCCCAGCCTCATTCCGGATGGCAGACTCGATCGCGTCCTGGTCTACAAAGCAGGGCAAGGATTCACTGCGCTTTCGGCCAGCCGTTGCGCGGACTTCGTGGTGGCGGTGGAATCCTCGCCGCGGCTGCGCCAGATGCTGGAGTTTCATTTGCGGCTAAACGGCATCGACAACGTGATCGTGCGGCCGGGAGTGGAAGACCGTGCGCGCTATTCGCTGATACTGATTCCGAACCTGGAGCAGGAGTCTATCGAAGCCACGCTGAAACCGGTGCGTGGAGGAGAGAAGAGCGTGATGCGCACGGTGAACCGGGCGATTCCGCACCTGGAATCCGGGGGAACGCTGTTGGCGGCGGTCACGGTATCCTGGCGCGATTCCGTGAAACAGGATGCGCAGGTTCGCGAATGGTTTCCGGCCGCGGAAGGGTGCAGCGTTTCCGTGTTCACGGTAGAGGAGCACTCTACAGCCGAGTTCGCCATCGCGATGCTGCGCAGTGCGAATCCGCTGGCGGGGACATTGGAAGAATGTTACGCACTGCTTTCCGAAGCCGATTCCACCGGCGTGGCCGACGCCGTACTGCTGATGCATCGTCCGGCAACGGGCGAAGGCCGTGTTGCGGTGCGCACGCTGTCGCATCCAGTGGACGCGGGAGCGATGCAACGCAGCATGCGGCGCGAACAACTGGAGCATAGCGCTTTCTTAGCCGCACGGCCGCGGCTGGGAGCGAATTGGAGGCTTCGCGAGTCTTTCCAGATGCGCGAAGGGGAATTCGTGAGTGGACGGGAAGCGCTGCAGGTGGATGCGCCGTGGAAGGCGGAGTTTCCCTTTCCTCCGTGGCTGAAGACCATGTTGCCGCTGGTCAACGGCGAGCGCACGGTAGCTGAGATTGCGAACATCCTGCGGGAGGGCGGCGTCAAAGAAGCGGATGCGCTGTTCGGCCTAAGCCTGCTGGCGAGCTATGAGGTGATTCTTGTCGATTGAAATTCCGGTGCGCCTGACGAATGCGGCCGCGTTTGCCGCGCTGCGGCGCTTTCTGGAGGAATCCAGCTACAGCGAGGCCTTCCTGCTGGAGCATTTCGGAGCGGTTTCGCTGCATGAATTGCTGTTCGCCAGTGGCGCCAGGCAACAGGCGTTCGCGGAACGGTATCGGGGCGACTCCCTCGTCTTGTTTCTGGCGCGGCTGCTATTCGGCGGCATCGCTGCTTCCCATGAAGAACTGCAGCGGCACCTTCCGGACGAGATCCAAACTGCGCTGCGCGAGACGGGACTACTCGATGCGCAGCAGCGCTGCCCCGTGCTGCTGCATCCTGCGTTTGGATTGTTTGTCGCCTCGGACCGGAAAGAATATTCGGGGGGCGATTTCGTCATGTCGGGATCGGAAGGATTGTGCCGCCTGTTTCTGCGATACATCGGCACGTCGCCCTGCGGCACGTTTCTCGACATGGGCACCGGCGCGGGTATCGCCGCGATGCTCGCTTCGAGGTACGCTCGTGAGGTTTGGGCCGTTGACATCGGGGAACGCGCGGTGCACTACGCGCAATGGAACTGCGCGCTCAACGGGGTGGAGAACGTGACCGTGCTGCAAGGCGATCTGTTCGAGCCCGTCAGCGGCAGGCAGTTTGACCGCAT
>CALFYN010000210.1 GCA_937952345.1 uncultured Acidobacteriota bacterium | reverse complement strand
GCTCCTCGCCGAAGCGCCGCCGCGCCCCGGCTACGAAGGCACCGGCGAAAACTACACGGAACCTGCATAATCGAAAGAGTTCATCATGCCGCAAGACAAAGTCCTCATCGTCATCGGAGACGCTGCCGAAGCGCTCGATACCTTCTATCCCTTCTTCCGCTTGAAAGAAGATGACTACCAGGTGGTGGTCGCCGGTCCGGAAAAGCGCGTCTATCACCTGGTGATGCACGAGATTCCGCCCGGCTGGGACATCACCCGCGAAGGCCCCAGCTATCACATGGCCTCCGATATCGCCTTCCGCGATGTGAAGCCGGAAGAGTACCTCGGCCTCTTCATCACCGGCGGCCGCGCCCCCGAATACATCCGCTACAACAAGGAACTGATGGCCATCACGCGCCACTTCTTTGAAACCGGAAAGCCCGTCGCCAGCGTCTGCCACGGCGTGGAAATCATCGCCGCCGCCGATGTCATCCGCGGCAAGCGCGTCGCCACCGTCGCCAAGTGCGCCTACGATGTCGAATTCAGCGGCGGCACCTTCGTAAATGAAGCCTGCGTGCGCGATGGCAATCTCGTCTCCGGCCGCACCTGGCACGACAATCCCTACTTCATGCGCGAGTTCATGAAGATGCTCGCCGAAGCGCGCGCCGCCCGTCCATGACACGCCGTCATTTCCTGGCCCTGCTTGCCGCGCCTCCGCCAAAGCCGCGCATCCGGCTCTCCATCGGCACCTACGGCATGCAGATGCTCGGCGTCGACCGCGCCCTCGCCCTCATCCGCGAAACCGGCTACGACGGCGCCGAGCTATGCCTCATGCCCGGCTGGCCCAGCGATCCCGCCAAACTTGACGCCGCCGCCCGCCGCCGCATCCGCGAGCAGCCGTTGCCGGTAGCCACGCTCATCGAAAACTTCAACCTGCTGGTGAGCGACGAAGCGCATCGCGCCACTCTCGACCGCATCCGCGCCGCCGCCGCACTCGCCCACGACATCGCCCCGCAATCGCCCCCAATCCTCCAAACCGTGCTCGGAGGCAAGCCCGACGAATGGCCTTCGGTCAACAAACGCATGGCCGCTCGCTTGCTCGAATGGGCCCGCGTCGCCGAGGACAACCGCATCCGCCTCGCCGTAAAAGCCCACTTCGGCAGCGCCTGCAACAACCCCGGCAAATTGCTGCACCTCATCGGCCAGGTCTCCAATCCCGCCCTCGGCGGCATTTACGACTTCAGCCATTTTCAATTAATGGACATCGACCTCACCGAAAGTCTGCTCCAACTGCTGCCGCATTCGCTGTTCCTCACCGTCAAGGACGGCCGTCTGGTGGACGGCAAGCCGCAGTTCCTGCTGCCCGGCGAAGGAACCATCGACTACGACACGTATTTCCGCGTGCTGAAACAGCGCAACTACTCCGGTTGGATGCTGGTGGAGATCAGCCGCCAACTGCAAACCCAACCCGGCTATGATCCGGCCCACGCCGCACGAAAGTCTTATCAATTCCTCAGCGCCAAACTCCGACAAGCCGGCCTTCGAGCTTGAGTACCGCTGCACCCTAGTTGACTGAGATGTCCGGACCTATAAACTTGTTGCGTGCGCCATGCCGCACATGCAGCACCTCCACGATCTTGCCGGCATCCACCACGCGATAGATCACACGATACACATGCGGCTTATTCCCATAGAGCAAATGGCGCAGCCCTCTGTCCTCCGGCGTAACCGGCCAGACTTTCGGGTTGCCCCGCAACCCTCGAATGGCATCACGCAATCCCACGTACCACCGTTGGGCCCCTAGCGAAGAGCGCACGCCGATCCTCTCGTAGATCTCCGCAAGATCCCGCTCCGCGCGCGGCATGATCTTAATCCGATAAGCCATGGCGAGCCTCGAACTCGGCGAAGAACTCCTCGGCGTCCCTGCCTTTGCCCGTGCGCGCTTGCTCCAACCCCTGCCGGATTCCCTCCACCGCATCCGCCCGCGCCGCGATATCCAGCAATCGCTGGTACGCCTCCGCGTCCTGCACCACCGCCGCTGCTTTCCCCTTCACTGTCAGCACCACCGGACGCTTGCTCTTCTTCAATTGCTTCAAAAACTCCGCCGAGCGCCGGCGAAACGTGGTCAGCGATTGAATGTCCTTCGTAATATCCAGCATGCTCTCATTAGAGCACCTTTTAAGGTGCGCAGGTCACTTCACCGCGCCGGAATGGCAAACGTCAGGCTCGCCCAAAAGCTCTCCCAATCGGCCGCCTTCGCATCCGCGCATCGCTCCATCGCGATCGCGTGCAGCCGGTGCGGACCCGCCGCCTTCACCGGCACCTTCACCCGGCCTTCGGCATCCGTCCGGCCCACCACTCGCACCACCGCCTTTCCCTTCTCCAGCCACGCCGCCTCAACGGCCATGTTCACCGCCGGCTTCCCGCGAAACAGCACCTGCACCGGCAACTCCCCACCCGGACGCACCGAGTACGGATCCACATCAGGCACAATTTCAATCGTCAACCCCGTCTTTTCCCGAAAATAGCCGTCTGATTTTCCCACCTGCACCAGCGACTTCACATACTTGCTGTAGCGCTCCCGCCCCGGCTTCCCCGTTTCTCCGTGCTTTTCCCGCCACTCCAGCACATGCGTCAGATTCTCATGCTTCAAGTACGAGGCAAATTTCGCCGGCGCCAGTTCGATGAAATTGGGAATCGTCCGCGCCGTGAGAATCGCCACGCCCTCGCCCGCCACCCGCACCGAAGCCACCGTCCGCTTCGCCTCCGCCTTGATCCCCTCAAACTCCGACGCACCCGCCTTCATCACCGCCCGCGTGTCCCGCAGCCGCTCCGGCTTCACGTTCGACGAACCCGCCGGAAACGCATCGCCGTTCTGAAACACCACGCGCAGCGGCCCGGCCGCCGGCACCGTAAACTTCTCCGGCATCAGGTACAAATCGTGTCCCCAAGCCACCATAGCTATCAACAGAATCCAAACTCTTCGCATATGGAAAACCCTCCTAAAATTGCAGCTTCAACGACAATTGCACCGACCGTGGGCCGCCCACCTGAAACAGCGGATTCAGCCCGTTCACGCTCGACGTACTCACAATCTGCGTCGAACGCCCGAAATTCGCATTCGTCATCACTCCAATCGGATTCGCGAAATTCGCCGTATTGAACAGATTAAACCCATCCGCCCGGAAATCGAGCCCTACGCCCTCCGTCAACGTAAATCGGCGCCGCACCGAAAGATCCACCTGCCGCAACGCAAACCCGCGCATCACACCCCGCCCCAGCGTCCCCTGCCGCCCCTGCGCCAGCGGCGTTGCCCCATCGAATGCCGCGGGATTGAAAACTCGTCCACCCGGATAGCCGTCGCCATCCAGATACAAGGGCCGCCCCGCCACCACATCCGGACGAGCCACATTCGTCAGCCCGAGCCCTAGCGGATCGCGCCCCGTCACAATCGACACCGGAGTGGCCCCGCGCAGCCGCACAATCGAATCCAGCGCGAATCCACCGAAAACAGCCCGCGCCGCGCGGTTCCCCGCGAATCGCGGCAATTCATAGCTTGCCGCCCCCGTAAACACATGCCGGATATCGAACGCCGAGGGCCCCCGGTCCAGATCCACATTCCCACGCGACAGCGGTCCCAACAAATTCACAATCGATTCATCCGAAGACGTATCCAGCGATTTCGCCCACGTATAGGAAAGCAGCGTCTGCAATCCGCGGCTCATTCTCCGCCGCAGTTGCGCCTGCAGCGAATGGTAATCCGAGTAGGCGCCGTTGCTCACCGCGTCCACACGCGTGAACAGCGGATTCCGCAGCGTTTGCGTGCGCAGGCTTTCCACGCGCGCCAGCCGCCGCCCCGCCGCTCCCACATACGACACCGACAAGGAACTCACTCCACCCAACGGCTGCTCCACCGCCACGCTGTACTGACGCGTGTACGGCAGCCGGTAATCGTCGTAGTAATCAAATAGTCGCGGATACGGCGGATTCAGGCTCTGCGGCCCCACCTCGGCAAACAGCACTGGATCCTGCAACGGCACATTCGACGCCGTGCGGATCCGCGAGAACGGATAGTTCGTCGCCGTGAACGCCGTGCCCGTGAACGCATACCCCAAATCGTAAAACCAACCCACTCCGGCGCGAATCACCGTATCGTGCCCCCGCAACGGCTGCCACGAAATCCCGACCCGAGGCGCGAAATTCCGGTACGTGGTCTCGTACAACTTCGTCCCACGCTCGGCCAGCCGTGCCGACGACGGATTCTCAATGCCCACCAGCGTCAACGGCAGGTTCCCATTCGCTTCCCCAGGCGCGGGATTGAGCTCCCAGCGTAATCCGTAGGTCAACGTAAACCGCCGCCCCGCGCGCCATGCATCCTGCACGAATGCCGAGAAATTCGTATAGCGCGGCTCCAGGTACGCGTCCACCTGCCGGATCTCCGCCGACGGCACAATCCCCGTCGCAAGCTGCGTAATCGTTGGAACAACCAAAGTCTTCCCATAATTCCGTCCGCCGATCGACGGCGACAGCCGCCGCACGTCCACGCCAAACTTCAGCGCGTGTGTGCCCGCGTTCCAACTCGTTGTGTTCACCACGTTCACTTGCCGTTGCGTGTTCCGGCTGAACGTCCCCGGACTGATCGTATTCTCATCGTTGCCGCCAATCGTCAGGTAATACAGTGACGTCGCCGGATCGGCGAACGAAGGAAACAGAATCTCCCGAGGCAGAATCTTCGCCCCGCCGAAGGTGTCCTGCTCGTAAATCTGCGCCGCCAAAGACCGGCTCCAATTGAAACGCAAATCATTCGTCACCGTGTTCGTCACCACCATCGTCGAACCCACGGTCACCATCTCCGTCTTGCCCGGCAGCACCGCCACGAAGCTCGGCGTTGCATACCGCCCTCGCTCACGGTTCTCCGACGGAGCGTACTGAAACCGGCCAAACACCGAAATGCGCTGCGAGAACGAATGATCCAATCGCACACCCGTCGCATTCAATCGCGACGGATTCGAGAAGCCCGCCACATACGGCGTTTCCAATGGCGTCGCCGCCAGCGGAGCCGCCACCGGCAACGGATAGGCTTCCAACAGGCTCTTCACCATCCCCGTCGCCCGTTCGCGCGCCTCCAGCGACGGTACGCGCGATGGCGCCGATATCACCGGCTGAATCAGCCGCAGCCCTTCATACGACGCAAAGAAGAACGTTCGATTCTTTCCGTTGTAGGCTTTCGGAATCAGCACCGGTCCACCCACCGTGAATCCGAAATCGTTCTGCCGCAGCGCGGGCCTCCGCAGCCGGTTGTAATTCCCGAACCAACTGTTGGCATCCAGCTTGTCGTTGCGCAGATAGTTGAAGGCTGTCCCATGCAGTTGATTCGTTCCCGAGCGCGTCACGATCGCCACCTGCGCTCCGGGCTGCCTCCCATACTCCGGTGCGTAAGTCGAAGTCTGAATCGTAAACTCCTGCACCGCGTCCACCGAAGCCAGCGCGCTCGTGCTTCCCTGCGCCGTCAACGACGGCGTCCCGCCGCCCGCACCCTCATACGGCGTCGTCGCAAACGGCAGTCCGAAATTGCCGCCCACTCCATCCACCGTGAAATAATTCGTCCCCGTGCGCTGCCCGTTGACGGAAAACTGCCCCTGCTCGGGCAGGCTCGCCGGCGTGAACACCACACCCGGCGACAAATGAATCAACGATTGAAACGTCCGCCCATTTAGCGGTTGATTGGCAATAAATCCGCTATCCACCGAAGTGGCCACCGCCATCCCCTCCCGCACCAGCGGAGCCTCGCCGGTCACCACCACCGTCTCCCCTCGCTCGGCCACCTTCATCTTCACCCGCAACGATCGTTGTTCGTTGGCCCGCAAATCCAGGCTCTCAAATCGCGCCGCCGCGAATCCCTGCCGCTCCACCTGCAGTTCGTACACTCCCGGCGCGATCTGCGCCAGCAGGAAGGCTCCATTCCCATCCGTCGCCGTTTCGCGCACCGTGCCACGTCCAGTATCACGCAACATCACCTTCGCGGCCGTCAGCACGCCCTCCTGCTCATCCATCACAACTCCCGACAGCGATGCCGCCGGTGTCTGTCCGAACAGCGCCACAACATCGGTCATCACACACAACATCCATAACAGATGACGAAACATGCCCAAACCTCCAGTAGCACAATCTACGAATAAGTAATACGTACCCGCGCACGTGTTTGGATTCCCTTCACCCCGCGCGGATTCACTTCCCGCGCAAACCCCAGCGCCGGATGATCCGCCGGCAGATCCACCAGCCGGAACGGTGTCCCGTCCTTCTGATCGCGTTTCAAATCCTCGGTCAGCCGCCGCAAATACCGCAGAAAATCACCGTCCTCACTGCCCGATGCTGCCTTGAAAATGAGAACAACGAACCAATACAGGCTACCCGGCTGCATTAGATGCCAGCGCCCCAAGCTCTTCCATCCCCACCTCCCCCGAACCGTATAGATGATCGAGCCCTTCGTGTGCGGATGCTCTTCCAGATACAACCCCGCCGGCATGTCGATGAAGTGCGTCCGCATCTCCCCCGTTCGCAGCAACGGCCCGATGCGCCCTTCCAACGTCTCCACTCCAGGAGTCTTCGCCTTGTTCAAAATATCGTCGATGATCGTAACGCCCGGCGCTAATTGCAATCGCGGCGGCGACACATCCGTCTGCGCATCGGCCTCCGGCCCCTGCACTCCACGCGAATACAGGCTGCGCTCCAACTCCGTGTTCCGCGACGGACCCTCCGGCTCATGATGATGCCCATGCACAGGAAAGAATTCCTCGATCCACGCCAGCACCTCACGGTCCAATTGCGGATGATACGGACGCCGGAACGAAGCGAACGTGAACCGCTCCCGCACGGCGAGATCCTCATCCGCCGGAGCAATCTGGAAATTGTGGTCCGCCTCCTCGATGAGAACGCTCTGCACCTGCGAATTGCCGCCCTTGCGAATGTTGTCCGCGATGCAGCGGGCGTGCTCGGCGGGCACATTCCGATCCCGCGACCCCGCCACCGCCAGCGCGGGATTCTGGATATACGCAAACATCGCATCGGGCGGAAAATCCAATTCCTCCTTGCGCCGTGCCAATTGCGCCGTTTCCCGAAATCCGCCATCGGCCACCTCGTAGGTGGCGCGGCCCGCACGCGCCGCCGCGAACATCTGCTTCCACTTCCGCCCGTACGCCACGTAGCGCTCCAGCCCGTTCGCCTTCGCCCAGGCCGCGTTCCCAGGGCTGCGGTCTACATACGCAGCCAGCCGCCCGTGATTATAAGAAAATATCTCCTCCGCTTTTCCGCAAAATCCGCCTAAAAAGACATATCCATCGGCATGCGAGCCCGCCTTCGCCGCCAGGCTCGCCACATACGCACCGGCGCTCTCGCCGATGGCCACAATCTTCGTGCACTCCTTGCGGCCGCGCAGGTAGGAATAAATCTCGCCGAGCACCACCGCGTCGCCGCGATACAGATCCTGATACCCCGCCTTCGCTCTGCTCTCGCCATGCCCCACCTGGTCAAAACGAAAACTGCCGAATCCGGCAATCCCCAACGACTCCGCCAGCCGCAGCATCGCCTTCCGTTCCGGCACGCCGGGACGCTCCAACTCGCCATCCCGCAGTTGCGATAGCGTGCCGCCCACCAGCACGACACAAGGGTAGGGCTTGCCGTCCTTGGGCAGCAGCAGCGTTCCACCCACGGTCGCCGTTGACAGGTCCAGACGCACCGGAATCGAATCGGCGTTGACGCTAGCCGGCAGTTGCCTGCCCAGCACGACCGCCACAGTAAGAAAGATTACGCAGTGCATACGAAACACACAATCGTAGCACGATTCTCCATGATACCTTGTAAGGTTCCCATGCCTCCTCTCGCTCGTTGGATCCTCTTCCCCGCCCTCACCATGTCGCTTGGTTGGGGATTACGCGGTTACATCGGCGGCGGCCCGCTCGGGGCCATGATTCCCGGCGCCCTCGTCGCCCTCTGTCTCTGCCTGCTGCTCGACCGCCGTGGCGATGACGCCGCCATCATCGCCGCATGGGGCGCTGTCGGCATCGGTTTCGGCGGCCAGATGACTTACGGCCAAACCATCGGCCTCGCCCTCGCCGAATCCACGCGCGCCTGGGGACTCACCGGACTCGCACTCAAAGGCGCCATCTGGGGCTTTCTCGGCGGCATCATCGTCGCCCTCGCACTTCTGCGCCACAAGTTCAGCCGCCGCGACATCCTCATTGCACTCGCCCTCATGGCCATCGCCACTTTCGCCGGATGGAAGCTGTTCAACGAACCCAAACTCGTCTACTTCTCGCACCCCACCGACAAGCCGCGGCCGGAAATCTGGCTCGGACTGCTCGCCGGAGCGGTGGCCATCCTCGTCTGGCTGCGCAACGCCATCCTCCTGCAATTCGCCCTCATCGGCGCCATCGCCGGCGGCATCGGCTTCGGCTTTGGCGGCTACATCCAGGTGCTCGGCAAACCCTATCCCAAACCTTTAATCGGCTATTGGAAACAAATGGAGCTGTTTCTCGGATTTATGCTCGGAGCGGGTCTTGGACTCTCCGCATGGCTCCATCGCAACGAACTCAAAGCCCCCGAAATTCCCAAACAAACCAACATCGCCGCCGCCTTGCTGGTGCCCTTCGCTTTATTCGCCGATCAAATGCCCGCGCGCGCCGGCTACACGTACCTCGGCGCGGTGCTGCTCGCCCTGGCGATCCTCTACACTCCATCAGCCCGCCACATCGCCATCACGATGACCTATTGCGCGTTCTCCATCGACTTCCAGCGAAACCGCCCCAACCTCGATCAAACCGCGCTTTGGGCTTTCGTCATCGTCACCACCATTGTCGTGGCCGTGCTCGTCGAACGGTTCCGTGAACCCGCGCCTCTGTTCCTTCTGCTGCTCATCACCTCCGTCGTGAACTCCATGATGAAGTCCTTCATCCCATCACCGAAAGATCTGTTTCATCTGGCGGCCATGGAAATCCTGTTCGCCTTGATCGCCATCGCCGCCGCCACGCTGATGCCGCGCCAATCACCGCAACATACTACGGCATAGCCAGCAACGCCGCCATCGTCTCGATCCCATCCCACAAATTCCGGATGCGGATGTTCTCGTTGTGCGCGTGCTGGTTGTTGTCGTGATTGGCGATGGGCACAATCACCACAGGCACGCGCAGCACTTCGGCAATCGGCGCAATGGGCAGGCTCCCGCCGAGCGTCGGCATGAGAATCACATCCCCGCGGGCAGCGCGCACCGCATCCACCACTTTCTTCGCCACCGGCAGGTCCATCGGCGCGCGCACTGCATTGTAACCACCCTCCCTTCCGCTGATGCGGCAAATCTTCGCATACCGTGCCCGCGTGGCTTCATCCGGCTCCTCGCTCACGATGTGATAGCCTTGCCGCCGGATGTGCGCGACCACCTTGTCTACCGTACGCCGGTAGTCCATGCCTTTCACCAACCGTATGCCGAGTGAGGCCGAGGCACTCGCCGGAATCACATT
>CALFYN010000209.1 GCA_937952345.1 uncultured Acidobacteriota bacterium | reverse complement strand
GACGGGCAGCGTACCGGAAGGCGTGACGGCGACGGACGTGGTGCTGACCGTGACGCAGATGCTTCGCAAGAAGGGCGTGGTGGGCAAGTTCGTCGAGTTCTATGGGCCGGGCGTGAAGGAATTGAGCCTGGCGGACCGGGCGACGATTGCGAATATGGCTCCGGAGTATGGGGCGACGATCGGGTTCTTCCCGGTGGACGAGCAGACGCTGGAGTATCTGCGGCTGACGAACCGGCCGGATGATCTGGTGGAACTGGTGGAGGCTTACGCGAAGGAGCAGGGATTATTCCTGACGGCGGATGCGCCGGACCCGGTCTACAACGACACGCTGGAGCTGGATCTGAAGACGGTTGTGCCGTCGCTGGCCGGGCCGAAGCGGCCGCAGGACCGCATCAATCTGCCGGATGTGAAGGCGAATTTCACGGCGGCGTTCGGGACGGACGTGAAAAGCGCGGATTTCGATGGCGGGAAGCTGCAGGATGGCGCGGTGGTGATTGCGGCGATTACGTCGTGCACGAATACATCGAATCCGTCGGTGCTGATCGCGGCGGGGTTGGTGGCGAAGAAGGCGGCGGCGAAGGGGCTGACGAGCAAGCCGTGGGTGAAGACGTCGCTGGCTCCGGGTTCGAAGGTCGTTATGGATTACATGAACGACGCGGGGCTGATGCCGGCGATGGAGGCTCTGGGCTTCCACCTGGTGGGCTTCGGGTGCACGACTTGTATTGGCAATAGCGGTCCGCTGCCGGATGCCGTGGCGAAAGCCGTGACGGACGGCAAGCTGACGGTGGCGGCGGTGCTTTCGGGGAACCGGAATTTCGAAGGGCGTGTGAATCCGCTGGTGAAGGCGAATTATCTGGCGTCGCCGCCGCTGGTGGTGGCGTATGCGATCGCGGGGCGCGTGGATATTGACTTGCAGAACGATCCGCTGGGGACGGGTTCGGACGGGCAGCCGGTGTATTTGCGCGACATCTGGCCGACGAACGCGGAAGTGCAGCAGGCTGTATCGGCGAGCGTGCGGCGGGAGATGTTCGATAAGGAATATTCGGTGGTGTTCGAGGGCGATGCGCAGTGGCGAGGAATTGAAACCGCGACGGGCGATTTATTTGAATGGGACGAAAAATCGACGTATATCCGGCGGCCGCCGTATTTCGACGATATGGTGGATCCGGAGACTTCGGTGCAGGATCTGGGCGGGCTGCGGGCGCTGGCGGTGATGGGCGATTCGATTACGACGGACCATATTTCACCGGCGGGGAATATTGCCAAGACGAGTCCGGCGGCGGAATATTTGATGAGCCATGGCGTGGCTCCGCAGGATTTCAATCAATACGGGGCGCGGCGCGGGAATCATGAAGTGATGATGCGCGGGACGTTCGCCAATATCCGGCTGAAGAATCTGCTGGCCGGGGGAGTGGAAGGCGGCGTGACGACGCACATTCCGAGCGGCGAACGGATGAGCATCTACGACGCGGCGATGCGCTACAAGAGCGATGGCGTGGGCACGGTGGTGATTGCGGGGAAGGAGTACGGCTCGGGTTCGTCGCGCGATTGGGCGGCGAAGGGGCCGCAGTTGCAGGGCGTACGGGCGGCGATTGCGGAATCGTACGAGCGCATTCACCGATCGAATTTGATTGGGATGGGGATACTGCCGCTGCAGTTTGCGGCCGGGGATTCGCGGGAATCGCTGGGGCTGACGGGCGA
Source organism: uncultured Acidobacteriota bacterium (assembly GCA_937952345.1). Taxonomy (GTDB): domain Bacteria; phylum Acidobacteriota; class Terriglobia; order Bryobacterales; family Bryobacteraceae; genus CADEFT01. Next base: position 619 of record CALFYN010000209.1, on the reverse strand, counting down.
GGAGGTGTTCCACATCAGCGGCGTGCGCGAGGGCGTGTTTACGAGCAAACGGGCCACGGTGCGCGCGGTGGCGGCCGATGGGAGCGAGAAGAGCTTCGAGGTTGTGGTGCGGATTGATACGCCGATGGAAGCGGAGTATTACCGGCATGGCGGGATCTTGCAGTATGTGCTGCGGCATTTGGCGGGGGCGGCTGTGACGGCGAAGGTGTGAGGAGCGATTCGGGCCGCCGATAAACGCGGATTCACGCCTTTCATGCGTGCTTGTCGAAATGAACGCTTCGACCGCGGACACGATCGGCGCGGCAGTTGTCGCCGGGGGAATCTTTTCACAGGCAGGCCCGAATTGTTCGCAGAACGGCTTGCACTATTGGCGTATACTGAAAGCGGTTACGGCCATGCATAAGGAATATGTCGAGCGGCGCAACGACGGGTACTACATCTCAGGCACCCGTGTTTCCCTCGACTCCGTGGTTTACGCGTTTCTGAGGGGAGAGTCTCCCGAGGGAATTGCCGAATCGTTCCCGGCCCTGGATCTGGAGCAGATCTTCGGAGCTCTGGCTTTCTATATGGCGAATCGGGAGATCGTGGATCGTCACCTGCGTCAAGGTCAACGGCAGTT
>CALFYN010000208.1 GCA_937952345.1 uncultured Acidobacteriota bacterium | reverse complement strand
CGGAACGTCGGTCCGAACGTATACACATTGGTGAACGCCAGCGCGAAGATCTCGGCCTCCAACTGTCCGCTCACCGTCAAATACGCCGGTTTGGCGAAGAAATCCTGCGCGAAGTCGATACCGCCACCACCCGGCACGCGAGGCATGTTCATCAGATCGAGCGTCGTCACCTGAAACATCGCCCCAGCCCCTTCGGCATCCGATGTCGTCAGAATCGGCGTATGCACGTACAGAAAGCCACGTTCCTGGAAAAACTTGTGAATCGCGTAAGAGACCGCATTCCGCACCCGGAACACCGCGCCAAACGTGTTGCTGCGCGTGCGGAAATGCATAAACTCGCGCAGCGTTTCCAGATTGTGCCGCTTCTTCTGCAGCGGATACGTCTCCGGCGGCGCGGCTCCCAGCAACTCCAGTTGCATACCGCGTAACTCTACGGCTTGCCCCTTGGCCGGCGATTCCACCATCGTGCCGGCCACCCGGATGCACGCGCCGGTGGTCACCTTCGCGATCACATCCTCGGGCACCGAACCCGCCTCCAGCACAATCTGCAAATCGGCGAAGCAGGAGCCGTCGTTGATCTGTACGAAGTGCACTCCCTTACTGTCGCGGCGCGTCTTCACCCAGCCTTGCGCGGTGGCCGCGCTGCCGGGAGATAGATGAAAAAGCTGCTTGATGGTCTGGTTTGGACGGATCATTGTTGCGAGATACCTACTATGATGGCATGCCCGCCTGTTTCACTGGGTCACGGTTTCATCCCAAACAAATTCGGCCGGATGTGTTTGTACGGGAACCGTGCCGGATTCATCCCCGTCACCCCGCCCGAATCCACCACGATGATCCGCGCCGCCACCGGTTCATACGCCGCCCGTGGAGCAATCGTCCCCTTCGCCACCAGAATCTTCATCCGCTCCGGCTGAATCCCCATGCTGGTCAATTGCCCGATGCTGAACGGAATCACCCGCTTCGGATTGAGCAGAATGTAATTCGGGCTGTCGATGCTGGACCCTTCCACCTGAATCAACGCCGATACCCCCATATCCCAATAGCGCCCGCCGCCATGGCGAACCGCCGGCTCCACAAACTGCCCGTCGGAGATCCCCTTCACCCGTCCTTTTACGCGCACCGAATCGCCATGCAGATTGTCCGTCTTCCCGCCCACCGCCATATCGAACTGCCCGCCCACACCCGCGCGGATCGCCGCCTGCACCGCCGCCGGATCGGAAACCGCGACCACCCAGCCATCGGCCTTCTGCTTCATCAACTCCGCCAGCACATAAGTGGCATCGCCCGCCGAACCCCCGCCGATATTGTCTCCCGCATCCATCAACGCCACGGGAAATTTCCCGTTGTTCATCGCCATGCGCACCGCTTCGGCCGCATCGGGCGCGCGAAACACCAGTTGCGAGCGCAGCCCCCACAGCATGTCCGCAATACGTTCCGCCTCGCGCTTGGCCAGTGCCGGATCATTGTCCGTCACCACGATCACGCTTGGACCCATGGCCGGAATATCGGCGTATTGATACCCGCCCGGCACGCTCGCCACCAGCACCTTCGCGTTCTTCTCCACCTTCTTGCTCTCATCCGTCACCGCCTTCAACGGAGCAGCGTAGGTGTTGTGGAACAGAATATTCAGAAACAGCGGCGGCTTCACCATCGCCTGCGTCGGCTTCACTTTTCCGGCCACGATATCCGCCATCAATCGTGCCCCATCCACTCCACGATCCTTCGCATCCAGGTGCGGGCACTCCTTATACGTAATCAGCGCCGTGGTCAGTTTGACAATTTCCTCCGACACGTTTGCGTGAAAATCGTGCACCACCACAATCGGAATCGCATTCCCAAACGCCGCGCGCACGCGCCGCACCACTTCCGCATCGGCGTGCGGATGGCTCTCCGTCACCATCGTGCCGTGCAGGAACAACAGTATCCCGTCAAGCTTCGGAGCCCGCTGCAACCGCTCGATCATTTCCTTCGTCAACGCATCGAACACCGAATCCAGCACCAGCCCGATGGTCTGCGGTCCGGCCACCAGTGACGGATAAAGTTGTAGCCCGCGCTCCTCCGCGCCCACGATGAATCCGGTAATCGTGTTATTCGCATTCCGCGAGAGCTTGATGACATCGTCGCCCCGCAGCACGCCCGGCCGTCCGCCGATGCCCGCCTCGAAGTCCGCCATCGTCGTCTTCTTCGGATTGAACGTGTTCGTCTCATGCACCACGCCGCCCACTCCGATCACCGGCCGCGATTGCGCGCAAACCACCCAACTCATCAGAAAAAACACTGCGATCCGCATGATGGGGATGATACAACACCTTCCCGCTCGCGCTGGCGTAGCATCGAAGGATGGGCTCCACTCTCATTCCTTGCCTTCGCTATCGCAATGCGCCGGCCGCTATTGCGTGGTTGTGCGCCGCCTTCGGTTTTGAGCGCCATCTGGTGGTGCCAGGCCCCGATGACACCATCGCCCATGCGCAACTCACACTGGGCACCGGCATGATCATGCTCGGTTCCGTACGAAACGACGAGTACGGCGGCCGGATCAAACAACCCGACGAGATCGGCAGCTTCGAAACCCAATCCCCCTACATTGTGGTTGCCAACGCCGACGCCACCTATGCCAGGGCCAAGGCTTTGGGAGCCGAAATCGTGCATGAGATCCACGACGAAGCCTACGGCGGCCGCGGTTTCGGCTGCAAGGATCCCGAAGGCCACTACTGGTACATCGGTTCCTACAACCCCTGGGTAACGTCCTAGAGTGTTGAATCCGCCCGCTATTGTTGCTACACGTGAATCTGCATGTTCCGATTCGCAATGTTGGCATTGCTGGCGGTGTCGCTGCCCGCGCAGCAACTCTCGCAACTCAGCGGCACGGTCACTGACCCCAGTGGCGCGGTAGTCATCGGCGCGAAGATCCGGCTGGAGAGCCTCACCAAAGGCATCGTCGTGCGCGAAGCCACCACCGAAGAATCGGGCCGCTACGTCTTCGCGCAGATCCTCCCCGATAACTATAAGCTCACGGCCAATGCCCCCGGCCTCCAGGAGGTAACAATTGCCGGCATCGTCGTGCAGGTGGCCACGCCCGCCCGCTACGACATCGCCTTCGAAAAGGCCGGCAGCATCGCTGAATCGGTCACCATCAGCGCCGAAGTCCCGCAGGTCAACACCATCGATGCCTCGCTCGGCAATGCGCTCGGCACGCGCCCCATTCTGCAACTCCCCTCCTACGCGCGCAACGTC
>CALFYN010000207.1 GCA_937952345.1 uncultured Acidobacteriota bacterium | reverse complement strand
CCTGAAGATCGCTCCCCTGCGCGAACGGCGGGAAGACATCCCCGCTCTCATCGATCACTTCATGCGCATCTATGGGGGCGTGCACCGTATGGCCCAGGAAGCCGTCGACGCCTTGGTCTCCTATGAGTGGCCGGGCAATGTCCGCGAACTCGAGAACTGCATTCAAAACATGGTCGCGGTGCATACCGGACCATTGCTGACCGTCTCCGATCTCCCCTCCAGCATCCAGAATCACCTGTTGAGCAAGCGCTACCAGTCCGCCGCGGCCGTCGTGGGCTCCTTTCACGCGCTTCCCCCAATGGCGCCGCCGGTGGCCGAGAAAATCCTCCCCATCGCGGCGAGTGTGCCCTTCGCCGAATCCCCGGTCCTGCCCCTCGTGGAACTGGAAAAGCGCGCCATCCGCCAGGCGCTCGAATACACCCGTGGAGACCGTGGCGTGGCTGCCACTCTCCTGGGCATCGGGCGCACCACCCTCTACCGGAAGTTGAAAGAATACGAAATGGCTTCCTGAATCCCTGAGAATTTGCACTCCTCCGGCGCACCAATTATCGAAGGGTGCAAACGAAAATGCCGGACCGGAACCTGCAAGTGCTGTTGATAGACGGAAATACACAAGACTCGCATTGGGTGCGGGAACTTCTTGCCGACTTCGGCGAGAACCGGTTCGGGGGCGGCTGGATGCATGGCATCGAGATTTTTCCCATCGACCGCCTCAACGATGCTCTCGCGCTTCTTACCGATGAAGGCGGGGAGCAGTTTGACGCAATTCTTCTCAATCCGGACCTTCCCGACGGAGCCGGACTTCATTCCCTCCTGCGTGTGCAGTCAAGCGCCCCTTCCGTTCCTGTTCTGATCCTGGCCGAACTGGACGACCGGGATCTGGCTATGAGCATGGTTCGGGCAGGGGCGCAGGATTTTTTGGCCAAGAGCGAACTCGACAGCGTCCCGCTCGCTCGGGCCCTACGGTTGGCTGTGGAGCGCAACAAGACCGTTCGCCACTTGCGGACGGCATCGTGGAGAGACGAACTGACGGGCCTTGCCAATCGAGCCGGCTTTGCAATCCTCGCCGGCAGAGACTTGGCAACGGCCCGCCGGTTACGCCAGCCCATGGCCTGCCTGATGGTGGAACTCGACGGGCTGCGCCAGCTTTCTCACTCCTACGGAAAAGCGGAGCGCGAACTCGCCCTCATCGAGGCGGCGGATATTCTACGCGCCTGCCCGGGCGACACAGGGGGGCTCGCCAGATTGGAAGAGCACCGTTTCGCCTTGAGCCTGCCCGCCGCTCAATATGAGGATCTGGAGCTCTTGCTCACCGTTCTGCGCCGCCGGTTCCAGCACTTCACCTCCAGCGCCATTCGCAGTTCCCTCAGCCTGCGCTATGGCGCCGCATGGTTCTCACAGGCCGAGTCCGTCGCCCTCAATGACCTGACCAGCGCCGCCGCCCAGTCCTTGTGCGAGAATATGGGGATTATTTCACCGGAAACCGGATCGAAGGAAACCTATCTCCCCGAGTACGCCTATTGCCATCGACGCGACGTATAGCCTGGGGGCGAACCTCAGCGGCGTGGGTGTGTATTCCCGAGAGTTGCTCCATGCCTTAGCCAGGCTGCATCCGGGCCAGCGGTTCCTCTGGTGCTATCGTCCGCACCGCTTTCTGCGCTCCATGCGGGAGCCCCTGCCCTCCAACTGCCGCCGCCGCCTTCTGTTCGAAAGCCGGACGCCGCGTTGCAGCCTCCTGCATGGCCTCAATCAGCGCCTGCCGGAAGTCCGGCGCGGACGAACGGTAGTCACCTTTCACGATTTGTTCGTCCTCACCGGGGAGTACTCTACCCCGGAGTTCCGCACGCGGTTCGCCATGCAGGCCCGCGATGCCGCTGAACGCGCCGATCTCATCATCTGCGTCTCGGCTTTCACGGCTTCACAGGTGCGGGATCTGTTGCGGGTGCCGGAAAGCAAATTGCGCGTGGTCTGGCACGGGGTACACCCGCCTGCCGGTCCCGTTGCCTCCGATGCCTCACGCCGGCCGGTGGTGCTCCACGTCGGAGCTGTGCAGGCACGCAAAAACATTGAACGGCTGGTGGAAGCCTTCGAGTCCATGCCCTCCCCGTGGCGACTGGTGCTCGCCGGATCCGCCGGCTACGGCGCCGAAGCCATCTTGCAGCGAATCGCCGACAGCCCGGCGCGGCAGCGCATTGAACTGACCGGCTATATCGACGACAACCGGCTGCGGGAACTGTACCGCACCAGCCGGATGCTGGCCTTCCCTTCCCTCGATGAGGGATTCGGGATTCCATTACTCGAGGCAATGGCCTACGGATTGCCGGTCCTCACCTCCAACGGTTCGGCACTCCGCGAGGTGGGAGAAGGGGCCGCGCTTCTTGTGGATCCGCGTCAGACCGAAGCGATCCGCGCCGGCATGCAACAACTCGCCTCTAATGAAGAGTTAAGGCTGAAGCTGCGCGAAGCCGGGCTCCAGCGTGCCAAGTTCTACACGTGGGACGCGGCTGCCGAAAAAACCTGGCAGGTTTACACCGAGCTATTGAGTAGAAACTTCGATGACTTGCGCCGCTAGCGTTCGTCTTCCGTGGAGATCTTCAGGGCCTTCAAGAACTTGTGGTCCTGATTCGTCCATTTAATACGCGTGGAAGCGTCGAAGCTGGTTTCCATGACCGGAGCTTCCTCATCCTCCTCCTCGCGCTTGTTGAATCCGATCGTTGCCTCCAATACAAGGAACACATCGTAGCCGGAACGTTTGATTTCGCCGATGGCTTCGGCGATGCGATCAGATTCCGATAACGATTCGTTGATCGCGTTGCCCAGCTCCTGCATTAGATCTCGAAGTCTCTCGTCCAATTTTGAATCGCCTTTCCGGACGCTCCCAGCATAGCACCTTTCGCGCTCTACCTCCTCTATCGGCAGAAGCCAGCTACGCATTACCGCCAACGCGCGAGATATGTAACCCCTGCTAACATTGGAGAGACCCGAATCCCATGGCCGGCAAAGTCAAACAGTTCATCGACCACGTTGTACCGGGAGTCGTCAAACCCATTCGCGTTCTGTGGAATGAGATGATCGGCTTCATATTCATCTGCCTCGGCATCATCCCCATTCCGTCGGCATGGCGCGCCTACAATGACCAGGACGCATTCCGCATGCTTCTGACCGGTTCCTTCTCCGCCATCATGCTCTACTTCGGCGTCACTTCCTTCTTCCGCGCTCGCAAGATCAACCGGAATTAAGCCATGGCGGATTGGCCCGATCTCCCCGGCAAGTATCCTTACACACGGGGGATTTACCCCGATATGTACCGCGGCAGGCTCTGGACCATGCGCCAGTACGCCGGCTTCGGCACAGCCCAGGAAAGCAACAAGCGCTACCACTACCTGCTCTCCCAAGGCATCACCGGACTCTCCGTAGCCTTCGACCTGCCGACACAAATGGGCATGGATTCCGACCATCCCCTCGCCGTGGGTGAAGTGGGCCGCGTCGGAGTGGCCGTCTGTTCCCTTCCCGACATGGAGTTCCTCTTTGAAGGCATCGCCCTCGACAAGGTCTCCACTTCGATGACCATCAACTCCACCGCCGCCATCCTGCTGGCGCTCTACGTCCTCACCGCCCGCCGCCAGGGAGCGGATGTCCGCCGCCTCAATGGCACCATCCAGAACGATATTCTCAAGGAGTACGTGGCCCGCGGCACCTATATCTACCCGCCGCGCCCCGCCATGCGCATCATCACCGACCTGTTTGCCTGGGCCGGCACGAACGTGCCCGAGTGGAACACCATCTCCATCAGCGGCTATCACATCCGCGAGGCCGGCTCCACCTGCGTGCAGGAAGTTGCCTTCACCCTCGCCAACGCCATCGCCTACATTGAAGCCGCGCAGGCCGCGGGTCTCGCCATCGACGACTTCGCCCCCAGACTCTCCTTCTTCTTCAACGTCCACAACGATTTCCTCGAGGAGATCGCCAAATTCCGCGCCGCCCGCCGGCTCTACGCAACACTCATGAAGGAGCGCTTCCAGGCGCAGAATCCCAAATCGATGCTGCTGCGCTTCCATGCGCAGACCGCCGGGTCCACCCTCACCGCCCAACAACCCGATGTCAATCTCGTGCGCGTCTCCCTGCAGGCACTGGCCGCAGTACTGGGCGGAGCGCAATCCCTGCACACCAACTCGCGCGACGAAGCGCTCTCCCTCCCCACCGAGGAATCCGTGCGCCTCGCCCTACGCACCCAACAGATCATCGCCCATGAGACAGGAGTGCCCAACGTCGCCGATCCGCTCGGCGGCAGCATGGCCATCGAGGAGATGACAGATCGCATCGCCCGCGAAGCTTGGGATTACATCACCCGCATCGATGCCATGGGCGGCACCCTCGCCGCCATCGAGTCCGGCTTTCTCCAGTCGGAGATCCAGAACGCGGCCTACCTCTATCAACGCGAAATCGAATCGGGAAAGACTACCGTGGTCGGGGTGAACCGCTTCGCGGCCCCCGAAGCAGCCTCCATCCCTACCTTCCAACTCGATCCCGCTCTCGAGCAGCAGCAGGTGGAACGCCTGCGCGCCGTTCGCGCCTCGCGCAGCACCCCCGAGGTCGACGCGCGGCTGGCCGCTCTCGAAGCCGCCGCACGCTCCACGGACAATCTCATGCCGCACATCGTGGCCTGTGCCGAAGCGCACGCCACCATCGGCGAAATCTCCAGCCGGCTGCGGGTTGTGTTCGGCGAATACCAGGACCGCTAGCTACATCATCGCCACGGCGTTGACGCTATCGAGCTTGATCACGATGCGCGAATACTGCTGGCTCCGCACCTCGACGAATCCCGCGCCGATCTTCGTCACCGCCCCGCCGATCGTCTGCCCATCCAGGTAAAACGTCAGCCCCTTCTTGCTCTCCATGCTCGCCTTGATCAATTCGTCAAACATTGCGTTCTCCTCCTTGGCCGCCATCGCCGGCGCCGCTAACAGCGCTGCGAAGGCGAATGTCTCTCTGCGGGTCATTCCTGCCCTCCACTCCACACAGGCGCAAATCCGCCGCCGGATCTGTCAAGCGCGCTATCATTCCTTCGATGCTGGTTGAGCTCATCGTGGAAAATCTGGCGGTCATTGAGCGCCTGCGGGTCCGGTTTCACTCCGGCTTCAACGTGCTCACGGGGGAAACAGGCAGCGGCAAATCGATCGTCGTCGACGCCCTCGGCCTGCTCTTCGGCGGCCGGGCCTCGGCCGACATGATCCGCACCGGCTGCGATCGGGCGCGCGTTTCCGGCATCTTTGAGGCCCCCACCGATCCGGCCTTTCGCAACCGCCTGGAAACCCTCGGCATCGTCCCCGAAGAAGGCGAGTTGCTGGTGGAACGCGAGATCCTCTCCAACGGCAAATCGCGCGCCTTCGCCGCCAGCCGGCCGGTCACCGCCACGCTGCTCCGCGAACTGGCCGCTCTGCTCGGCGATATCCACGGCCAGCACGATCAGCAACGCCTCTTTGACCGCGACGAGCAACTCGCCATGCTCGATGAGTTTGCCCGCGCCGCAAACGCGCTCTCCGAGACCGGTGCAAAATACCAGCAATGGAAAGCCGCCAGCGACGCCCTCGAACAACTCGATCGCACCGAACAGGATCGCCTCCGCCTCGCCGACCTCTGGTCGTACCAGGTGAAGGAGATCGAAGGTGTCGCGCCCAAGCCCGGCGAGGACGACGCCCTCGAACAGGAAAAGCGCATCCTGCAGAACGTGACCCGTCTGGAACAGAGCGCATCGGCAGCCTACGAAGCCCTCTACGATTCCCCCACCGCCGCCCTCGCCCAACTCCGCGTGGCCCGTAAGCGGCTCGAAGAACTGGCCCGCATCGATGCCTCCATGGAGCCCTACCTGGAGCCCCTCAAGTCCGCCGAGGCACTGGTGGACGACGCATCCTATTCCCTCCGCGATTACCTCGGCCGCCTCGAAGCCGATCCGGCGCGCCTCGATCACGTCGAATCCCGCCTCGTCGCCATCGAGAAACTGAAGCGCAAGTACGGCACAACCATCGAGGAGATCCTCGCCTTCTACGACACGACACGCCGACAATTGGACTCAGCGGAAAATACCGAAGCGCACCGCGCCGAATTGAAACAAGCCCTCGACAAAGCCGAAGCGTCCTTCCGCGAGGCCGCCCAGAAACTCTCCGAAGCCCGCCAGCAGGCGGCTCGCAAACTCGAAAAAAAGGTGGAAGAGGAACTGGCTGCCCTCGCCATGGACCGCACCCGTTTCCGTATCGCCTTCCACGAATCCGCCTGGTCGCCCGCCGGGTTCGATGCCGTCGAGTTCCTCATTGCCCCCAACCTCGGCGAAGAACCGCGTCCGCTCGACCGCATCGCTTCGGGCGGCGAGTTGTCCCGCGTCGCGCTCGCCCTCAAGGCGTCCACCATCGTCCGCGGCGCCAAAGCAAGCCACCGCACCCTCGTCTTCGATGAAGTGGATGCCGGCATCGGAGGACGCGCCGCGGAAAGCGTGGGACGCCGCCTGAAAGCCATCGCCGCCGCCAACCAGGTGCTGTGCGTGACCCACCTCGCACAAATCGCCGGTTGCGCCGATCACCACTTCTCCGTCGAAAAGCGCGAGGCCAAAGGACGCACCGTGGCCACCATCGAGGAGTTGAACGGCGATGCCCGTACCCAGGAAATCGGCCGTATGCTCAGCGGCCAGCTCACGCCAGAAGCCCTCCGCCACGCCGAAGATCTCATCCGCCGCGGACGAGCTTGATTTCAGATAAGAAGGTCTTAGTATATGATTTAGGCATGCACTTACTTCTCGCTGCCTTCTGGGGTATTACGCTCTTGTTTGCGCAATCCCCTACCGCCACCATCAATGGCGTCGTTCGTGATCCTCAAGCCTCCGTCATACCCGGCGTGAAAGTGGTCGCCACCAACGTCGCCACACAGCAGAAAACCGAATACACCACCAACGATGAAGGATTCTTCGCCCTCCGGCAGTTGCCCATCGGCGAATACCTCATCGAAGCCGAAAAATCCGGCTTCCGCCGCTACGTCCGCAGCGGCCTCGTGCTCACCACGGGCCAGCGCCTCGAACTCGATATCCAGCTCGATGTCGGCGCGGTCACCGAATCCGTTACCGTCACCGGATCGGCCACCATCCTCGAAACCCGTACCTCCGACGTCGCCCAACTCGTCGAAGCCAAAGCCGTCGAGGATCTTCCCCTCGGCGACCGCCGCTCCCTCAATCTCATTCAAATGACCGGCGCCGCCGTGTTCATTGGCTACGACAGCGGCTCGAAACCAAACTTCTCCCTCGCCGGATCCCGCCAGCAATCGCAGATGTTCTGGATCGACGGCGGCACAGGGCAGAACATGCGCCTCGGCGTCGGCCAGGTCGATCTCGATCCGCCCGTCGAAACCGTGGCCGAAGTGAAAATCATGGCCAACAGCTATGCCGCCGAATACGGTGGATCGAACGGCGGTGTCATCGTCGCCACCACCAAAAGCGGCACCAACGATCTGCACGGCTCCCTGTTTGAATACATCCGCAATGAAAAGCTGGACGCCGCCAATTTCTTCGCCCCCATCGTCGATGGCCGCAAGAGTAAGGCGCCTCTGCGCTACAACGTCTTTGGAGGTACCATCGGCGGCCCCGTTTGGCTCCCCAAGCTATACAAAGGCCGCGACAAGACGTTCTTCTTCTTCGCCTATGAAGGCTCACGCCGCCGCGATGGCGCCATCAGCACGCTGACCGTCCCCACGAATCTGCAGCGCGCCGGCGACTTCTCCCAAACCACCAACAATGCCGGCGTCCTGCTCCCCGTCTACGACCCCGACACCACACAGAACGTGAACGGTCGCAACGTGCGCACCCAATTCCCCGGCAACCGCATCCCCGCTTCCCGCATCGATCCCGTCGCCGCCAGGCTCCTTCCGTTCTATCCCGTCGCCAACCGCCCGCCCGACTCGCGCGCCGGAGCCAACAACTTCCGGGCTAACTTCGTCAACGGCCTGACCCGCAATAACTTCACCGCCAAGATCGATCACAACATCGGATCGAAAGACCGCATCACCGGCCGCTACCTCTACAACAGCGACGATACATCCCGTACCTCCGTCTTCCCCGATCCCGGCGCTGACCCCAACAACATCGCCATCCGCCATCAGAACTACTTCTACGGCAACTGGACCCGCACCGTGTCATCCACCATCGTCAATGATTTCCGCATGACCTATTCCAATCGCGTCAACCACGCGCAGTCGCTCGGTTTGGGCCAACCGTGGGCCACCACGCTCGGCGTGCGCGGCGTTCCCGACGGTGCGTTCCCGCAATTCTCCGCGGCCGGCTTCACAGCGCTCGGCTCCAACAATCAGGAGCGCCGCCAGTTCCCCATTGAGCAATATCAATTCGTCAACAACCTCTCCTGGATTCGCGGCAAGCACAGCTTCAAGTTTGGCGCGGAGATCCGCCCCTCCTACAACTACGAAACAAACCGGCCCACGGCCTCTGGCGCCTTCGGCTTCAACCTCCTCGGCACCGGACAACCTGGCGTTGCCACCAGCGGCAACGGCCTCGCCACCATGATGCTCGGCTTTGTCACCGGCTTCAGTTCCCGCCAGACGGAAATCCTCGACCGCTACAGTTGGTATCTGGCCGGCTTTGCCCAGGATGACTGGAACGTCACCCGCAACCTGACCCTCAACATCGGCCTGCGCTGGGAAACCGACACTCCCATCACCGACCGCAACAACCGTGGCAACGCCTTCGACACCACCCAGATCAACCCCGTCAGTGGTACCCCTGGCGTCGTCAAATTCCTCGGAGTCAACGGCTGGCGCACGTCACTCTACAACACGGACTGGAACAATTTCGGCCCCCGCTTCGGCTTCGCCTGGAAGCCCATGGGCTCCGGCAGAACGGTCATTCGCGGCGCCTATGGCATCGCCTACGCCCACCCCTTCGATGCCGGCGTTCCCGCCTCAGTCTCGCTCGGCTATGAAAGATCCGCCGTGCTCAACACCCCGGATCAGGGCATTACCGCCCCCTTCCTCCTCCGCAACGGCGTCAATTTCAGCCTCAGCACTCCGGCGCTCAGCGATTCCTTCGGTGCAGTGCCCGTCGGCCGTCAGCCGAACACCGCGGTAACGTTCTTCGAAACGTCGCGCCGCACCGGCTATTCGCAGATGTTCAACTTCGGCGTACAGCGCGAAATCGGCAACGGCTTCCTCGCCGAGATCTCCTTCCTCGGCAATCTCTCGCACAAGCTTCCCAGCGGCAACATGTCCCTCAACCAGGTGACACCGCAACGCCTGGAGCAGGTGCGCGCCACCGGCCGCACTCCGGCACAGGCCGACCGGCCATTCCCGCAATTCTCCAACGTCAACATCCAGGGGCCCAGTCTAGGCGATGCCCGCTACTACGCCGGTGTGGTTCGCATCGAGCGTCGATTTGCCGGCGGCTACAGCCTTCTCGGCACCTATACCCTGGCCCGCTCCTTCAACGGCTACACCGATGGCGGCTCGCTGGGACAAGACGTCGGCTTCTCGAACTTCTACAACCGCCGCCTCGATTGGGGTCCCACCGGAAACGATGTCCGCCATCGCTTGACCATGACCAGCGTTTACGAGATGCCTGTCGGGAGAGGCAGGAAGTATCTCGCCGATCACTGGCTCGGCGCTATCGTCGGCAACTGGTCGCTCGGCGGCCTGCTCACGCTCCAATCCGGCGAGCCGTTCACAGTCAACACCCAGGTCAACAACACCTTCGTATTCAGCGCCGGCGCACAGCGTGCGGACCTCCTCCGCAATCCCAATCTGCCCAACGGCGAACGTACCCTGGAGCGCTGGTTTGACACCTCCGCCTTTGTCCAACCCGCCCAGTTCAACTTCGGAACACAGGGCGTCAACATGCTCCGCGCCGATGGAACCATCAACCTCGATATGTCCATCCTGCGCAACTTCCCCATCCGCGATGACATGAAAATTCAGTTCCGCGGCGAGTTCTTCAACTTCACCAACCATCCGAACTTCGGCCGTCCCGGCGCCACGCTGAACGGGCCCGGCTATGGAATCATCTCCAGCGCCGGACCCGGACGCCGCATTCAGTTCGGAATGCGATTCGTGTTCTGAGCGCCACCGCGCCCGAGAAACACAAACAGCACCAGCACGATCGCGCCCACCGCGAACAGCGTATCGCCGGGGGCGCGCAGCCACCGTAGCGTCTGCATCACCGGCGTACCCAGGAACTCCGTGCTGCGGGCGTACCAGTAGCCCACTTCCACGGAAGCCCACGTCTGCCGCAAGCCCACCGGCAGCAGGCTGCCCACGCACATCGCCAGCAGCCCGAGATTCATGCCCCAGAAGGAGAACTTCAGCCAGCCTTCCTTCCACAGCGCCAGCAGCAACATCGCCCGCAGCGAGCCCAGCATCAGTCCGATGACCAGCCTGCCGTACACCCCGCACAGCGACGCATGCCCCTGCAGTGGACTCGCATTCAGCCCCTGCATGAAGTACAGCGCAATCGGCGGATTGATCATGAACCCGAATAACCCGGCGCCTACCATGTTCCAGAAAGCCACCGAGACAAAGAAGTAAATCGGCCACCGGTACCGCTCGCCCCAAACCGTAAGCTGTCCGCGCCGCAGATCATCCAGAGCGCCATAAGCCACCAGCGTCAACGGCACCACTTCCAGTGCGCTGAACACCGATCCCCATGCCAGCGCCACCGTCGGCGTCCCGCTGAAATACAGGTGGTGGCACGTGCCGATGATGCCCCCGGCCAGAAAGATCGTGGCCGACAACAACGCCGCTTCCGCCGCGAACTTCGGCCGGATCAGCTTCAACTGCGCGAAGAAGAACGCGATCACCGTGGTGGCAAACACTTCGAAGAAGCCCTCCACCCACAGGTGCACCACCCACCAGCGCCAGTATTCCACCATCGACAAATGCGTATGCTGGCCCCAGGTCAACCCCGCTCCATAGAACAATCCGATCGCCCCCGCCGAAAGCAGGAACAACCACAGCAGCGGACGGTGTTCGCCCTCCTTCTGCAACGCCGGCCGTATCGCCCGCACGACTAAAAACAACCAGATCAGCAGCCCCACAAACAACAGCAACTGCCACCCGCGCCCCAGATCCACATACTCATACCCTTGGTGCCCCCAGTAGAACGATGTGTCGTCGCTCAGCCGGTTCATCACGCTCATCCATTGCCCGGCCAGCGATCCCACCACAATCACCAGCAACGCGCCGAACAGCACGTTCACGCCCAAGGCCTGGAACTTCGGCTCGTGCCCGCTCACCAGCGGCCCGATAAACAACCCCGCCGCCAGCCACGCCGTCGCAATCCAGAAGATCCCCAACTGCACATGCCACGTGCGCGTCACGCTGTAGGGCAGTATGTCGGCGATCTTCAGTCCGTAGAACCCGTCGCCTTCCACTCCGTAGTGCGCCGTCACCGTCCCCACCAGAATCTGCACCAGAATCAGCAGCGATACCACCCAGAAGTACTTCATCGTCGCCTTCTGCGAAGGAGTCGCCTTCCACTGCGCCAGCGGATCCGATGCCGGCAGCGGACCATGATCGTCTTTCTCCTTCTGCGATGCATACCACCACACCATGGCGCAGATGCCGGCCAGCAGCATGATGATGCTGACCCCGGTCCACATCACACTATCCCCGGTCGGACGGTTCCCCACCAGCGGCTCATGCGGCCAGTTGTTGGTGTACGAAATCGTCTGCCCCGGCCGGTTCGCCGCCGCCGTCCACGCCGTCCAGAAAATGAACGCGCCGAATTGCCGCATGCGCTCTTCGCTGCTCACCGCCCCAGGAGGAATCGCGTACGGCACGTTGCCGTTACGAAATACGTCGGAGTAGTGCCGCAAGCACTCTTGGAATCCCCGCGCCCGAACCGGATCGATGCGCAGTGTGTTCGATGCGGCATCGTAGGTGTTGGTCCGGTACAGCTCCTCCAGCCGCCCGCGCAGCTTCGCCTTATCCTCCGCCGCCAACGCATCATAGGCCTTGGAGTAGTCGCGTTGCGCCCACTCGTTCAAAACGAACATCGCTTCGCGATGCAGCCAATCCGCGGTCCAGTCGGGAGCAACGTAGCTCCCATGTCCCCAGATGGAACCCACCTGCATGCCACCCAGCGATTGCCAGACATTCTGGCCTTTTCCGATGTCTCCGGCAGCGATAACCTGCTGCCCCTCCGTCGTCACCACCCTGTCGGGTATGGGTGGCATCTCCTGATAAATACGTGTCCCGATCCATCCCAGGATGCTGAAAGACACTACGAGTACGACCGCGAATGCGATCCAAAGCTTCTTCATGGAAGTTGTTTGTCCTTTGCTAGGCGAATTTGGCCTGGAAGGACAACCGTATCAGGAGCCCCGGATCTTGACAGTGACCGAAGTCACGTTCTAGTAGTACAGCTTCAACCCGAATTGAATCACCCTGGCGGGGTCCGCGCCGGTAATCCGTCCGAATGCCGGCTGCCCGAATACTGTCCCAGAGGGCGCCCGCAGATTCACAATATTGAACATATTGAAGAATTCCGCTCGAAATTGCAACCGTAAAGATTCACGAATCGGAAAATGCTTCAAAATCGATACGTCCCAATTGTGTAACGGTGGACCGAAGTTGTCCGGCAGAAAACGCCCCACGTTGCCGAAAGCAAAGGGAGGAGCATCGACAAAGGCCGCCGGATTGAACCACCCGTTAATGCGGTCCTTCGCCGACCCCGGCGTAACGCTGGAAATACCCGTGGAATTCGGCCGCTGCCCGCCACCCTGCGACCCGGTTGTATTGTTTCGCGAATCGATGGAAATCGGCGCCCCGGATTGAATGGACGTGATCCCATTCAGCGTCCAGCCGCCTACCACATGATTCAGCGCGCCACCGTGATTCCACACCGGCTTCCCCTTCCCAAACGGCAATTCCCATTGATAATTGAACGCCAGATTGTGGGGAATGTGCGACGCGCTCAGCGACCGGTCCAGATCCCGGCGGTTATTGTTCGTATACCCCGGATTCTGGTCGCCCAGGAACCCCGCCACCGACGAAACATCATCCATCGTCTTCGACCACGTATACGCCAGCAGGAACTGCAGCCCGTTGTTATAGCGCTTGCGGAACTTCGTCTGCAGCGCATGGTACGACGAGTGCGCCTGCGCCCCCCACTGGTGTGTCAAACCCGTCAGCCACGGATACGGACGCAGCAACTGCGCCCGTGTAGTGGTTGCCCGGCCCAGATTCGTCGCAGCCGGCAGCACCCCGAAAAACGGATTCGGCACCGTCTGCAGCAGCGCATCCCCCAGCGCCAGCGATGCATCCGGAATCTGGTTCAGTTGCGAATTCGCCTGCAGCTTCACACCGCTGCTGCCCGCGTAGGCCACGTCCAGCAGCATCTGCCCCGGCGTCTCATATTGCACGTTGAAGTTCCACTGCACCGTATACGGCACACGGTCATAGCGGAAGTTCCCGTTCACGGCTTGCCCGACGAATGTCAGCAGCCCGTTCTGCCCGTTCTCCGCCGGCAGGAATCCATCGGGGAACGGATTGCTCAGCGTGGTATAGGGCGTGCGGTTGCCGTCAATCGAAGCCGTATAAGGCGTGATGGAATTGAACCCCAGCGCCCCGGCATTCGTGGCGTTCGGTCCGAAGCCCGTGGTCGGCGAATAGAAGAAGCCTGCTCCGCTACGCAGCACCAGCCGGTTCGTCACCTTGTAAGCCAGCCCAAGACGCGGCGCGAAGTTGTTCTTGTCCAGATCCTTGATGCCGCGCGGTGCGCCCGGCGTGCGCGAACCCGCGAACACCAGCCCGCCGTACAGCGGCCCAAAACCCGGCGCCTGCAACGGAATCTGCGCGTTCAGATCAAACCACGACGCACGGTCAAACCGCTCGGTCTGCGGAAAGTCCGCATCCCAGCGCAACCCGAAATTCAACGTCAGCCGGTCGGAAACGCGCCAATCGTCCTGCACGTAGAGCGCGCCGTAGGCCACCTGCAGCGCCAGCACCGGTTCTGACCGCATCTGTCCTCCCGATGCCAACCCCAACAGCATCGCCGCCATCGCATCTCCACCACCGGCGCGATTGAAGAACCGCCGCGTGAATACATCGTTGAACGTATAGTTCCCGTTCGGATTGTTCGGCCGCGAATTGGAAACGCGGTTCAGCCGGTAGGTGCCCCCCAGCTTGATGGTATGCGTACCCAACAACTTCGCCGCATCGCCCGTCCAGGTGTGCGTCTCGAACTTGTTCCCGATGATATAGCCCGCCTCCGGCCCCAGTTGGCTGTACCCGGCCACCGCCACCGTGGGAAAAATCGGAAATTGCGCCGCCGCCTGTACCGCCGCCGGAAAACCCAGATCCGTCGACGTAATCGTGTTCTCCAACGGCCCGCGCGGATTCGAATGGTAGGAATAGCCGTAGTTGCCGTGCAGAATCCATCCCTTCACCAGATACGAATCGTCGATCGTGCCGCTCCGGTTCCGCGCCCCCGTAAAGCCCGGTGTCGAGGTCGCTGCGTTGCCGTAGTGCTGCGCCTGGTTCGTATTCGCATTCTCCCAGGAGAAGCGCCCGAACAGATTCTGCCGGTCGGAGATCCTCCGGTCGATCTTGAAGCTCACGTTGTTTCGTCGCGAATTGCTCCCCGCCTGTGAGAAGAAATTATTGACCACACCCGCCCGGTTCGGATTCGGATAGAACGAAATGAACTTCGTCCCCACCTTGTCGAAACGGTTGGACGCAATCCGGTTTCCCGCGAACGGCAACCGCTCCCCCGCCGCGTTAATCGTCGCCGGATCGTAGATGACCCCGTTGATCTCCGAAAAATCGCCGTTCCGCATCTGCGCCGTCGGCACCGTAAACGTTGCCTCGCCGGGATTCACCTGGCGTATCCCTTCGTAATTCACGAAGAAGAACGTGCTCTGCCGCGATGGCGTCAGCGGTCCGCCCGCCGTGAACCCGAACTGGTTGTACCGGAACGCCGCCTTCTGCCGCCCGTTCAGGTTGTTGAAGAACCCGTTCGCGTCAAAAGAATTGTTGCGCAGAAACTCATACAGCACACCGTGAAAATCGCTCGTCCCGGACCGGTGCACCATGTTGATCACAGCGCCTCCCGTGCGTCCGTACTCCGCTGACATCGAGTTCGTTTGCACCTTGAACTCCTGCAGCGCGTCCGGCGACGGAACATACGCCGGCTGATTGTATCCCATCACCTCCTGTGGCGATCCATCCAGCATCACCGCCGTCGATACATTGCGCCCCCCGTTGGCCGAAAACCCAACCGCATTGATGCTGCCGCCTCCTGAACCGCTGTTATAGAAGCTCGTGTTGGCGTTGATCCCCGGCGTCAGCGCCACCAGTTGCAGCACATTCCGTCCGTTCAGTGGCAAATTCTCGCTCGTCACCGAATTCACCACTTCCCCAAGCGTGGAACTGGCCGTTTCCAGAAGCGGGGTCTCTCCCGTTACCTGCACACTCTCCGTCACCGCGCCTAGTTCCATGGCGATATTCAACTCGGCGATCTGCGCCACCTGCAGCGTCAGCCCTTCGCGAGTGAATCGCTTAAAGCCCTGGGCTTGCACTTCCAGCTTGTAGCTGCCCGGAGGAATCTGCTGGAACACGTAAGCGCCCGATTCGTTGGACTGCGTCACCCATGGGCGGTTCTGCTCAATATTGGTGAGCGTCAGGCTGGCGTTGGTGAGCATGGCGCCGCTGCCATCCTGCACGACACCACGGACGGAGGCAAATTGGGTTTGCGCGAACGCGCAGGAACACATCAGGACAAAAAACGCAGCCCGGGAAGCAGTACGTAACATCAGATAAGCACCTCTGAAAGCGGAAGCTGCTTCCAGTATATCGCCCCGCACGCAGAAAACGGGGGACCAGCCTCCCGGCCAGTCCCCCGCGTCTGCCTCCGTAACTCCTGCTCTCCTCGCCTAATCGCCCTGCGTCATGCTGTAGCTCGAATGGCTCGCCACATGAGAGAAATCGGGATAGGTGTTCGCGCCATGCTCGCACAAATCGAGGCCTTCGATTTCCTCTTCCCGGGTCACGCGCAAACCCATCGTCATGGCAATCGCCTTGAAGAGAATAAACGCCGTGCCGAACGTCCACAGGAAGCACGTCCCGGCCCCCATCAACTGTGTCATCAACTGCCCCATCAGATCGAATTCCTTACCCGTAAACAGATTCTCATGGAACAGGGCCGAAGCAATCGTTCCGAAAAACCCGCAGACACCGTGTACCGAAACCGCGCCCACCGGATCATCGATCTTCAGGCTGTCGAAGAACCGCACGCTGAAGAACACAATCAGCCCGGCCAGGAAACCAATAATCAGCGAACCCAGCGGTGTCACCGTCGCGCAAGGCGCAGTGATCGCCACCAGTCCCGCCAGCACCCCGTTCAGCGTCATGCCGATATCCGGCTTGCCGAACTTCATCCACGAAATGATCAGGCAGGCGACCGCACCCGTGCATCCCGCCAACAGCGTGTTCACCGCGATCCGCGATCCCAGCCCGTTGGCCGCCGTCGTCGATCCCGGGTTAAACCCAAACCAGCCCATGAACAGAATAAACACACCCAGCGCCGCCAGCGTCAGGCTGTGGCCCGGAATCGGAATCGCCTTCCCGTCCTTGCTGAATTTCCCCAACCGTGGACCCACCACGATCGCACCGGCCAGCGCCGCCCATCCCCCCACCGAATGCACCACCGTCGAACCCGCAAAGTCGATGAACCCCTTGTCAGCCAGCCACGCCCCCGATTTCGCGTTGTCCGCATTCAGCAGGTTGCCCCACGCCCAGTGCCCGAAAATCGGATAAATCAAAAGGCTGATAAAAAAGCTGTACACCAGATAGGCGCTGAACTTCGTCCGCTCCGCCATCGCACCCGAAACGATCGTTGCCGCCGTCGCCGCAAACACCACCTGGAAGAACCAGAACGTGAACCCCCACTGCCCGTCCACCGTGCTGTTGTCGAAATCCATGAAGAAATTCGACCCGCCGACAAAGCCGTTGCTCACGCCAAACATCAGGCCGAACCCGACAGCCCAGTACGCCACTCCGCCCATGGATAAATCCATCAGGTTCTTCATCATGATGTTGCCCGCGTTCTTGGCCCGCGTAAAGCCCGCCTCCACCATCGCGAATCCGGCCTGCATGAAGAACACCAGCGCGGCGGCAACAAAGGTCCAGACGATATCCGTCTGCTTCTGCAGGGCTGCAATCGACTTCTGCAGGTCTTCGACCGTCGGCGGGGCCGCGGCGTCCTGCGCCGTCAGCACTCCGGTGCCGAGTAAAAGGGGCACACTCAGCGCCGCCAGCCAGTGCATGCATCGTCTTTTCGACATTGCGGAAAATCCCTCCAGAATTGGAATTTCAAAACCTCAATCGCTCCGTAGTGTTCCCGTCCATCCACGAGCCATCGCCCCAGCGGCACACGCCAGAACCAGCAATCCAAGCACGATCAACTCCAGACGCCCTCCACTGGCAAATCCGTCACAGAGTATGGCTACTCCCACGAGCGAAAGTAACGTAGCTCCGCCTCGCAGGATTGTCCGCGCTTGCAACATCGCAGACGTATCCCCCTTCTTGCGGATCGAACCGGTTCCGCGATTTATTAGAGCTTCAGGCTAGCCTGGAGAGAAATGGAGGCGACGTGGGACCATTCAATTGCGGAGTGCATAAGCAGGGCCAACCTCACTCACGCTAATGGCAAACTTGGGGAACGACTCAGTTCCCCCTGATCGTATCAGCGATTCGCCGGATGTTGAAATCGAAAGTTTCAATCCCTGCCATAAAAACTCGTGATGCGCTCACTTTGCCGGCCGCGACGCCACCTTTCGGCGATACGCTTCCACGATTTTATTGACATAGGCTTGCGTCTCACGATACGGAGGAACACCATTGTATTTCTGCACCGCTCCGGGCCCGGCGTTATAGGCCGCCAGTGCGCGGCGCAGTTGGTCCGGATGGTCCTGGTACTGTAGCAGCAACTCCCGCAACAGCCGCGTCCCCGCCTCCACGTTTTGCTCCGGATCGTGTGGATCCGCATTCAAGGAAGCAGCCGTGGCAGGCATCAATTGCATGATCCCCACCGCCCCTTTCGGAGAGATGGCGTCCTGCCGGTACGCCGATTCCGCCCTCGCCACCAGATGCACAAACTCCGGCGGAAGCCCGTGCTTCTTGGCCGCCTGCTCCACGAGCTCCTGGGGACTCCGCACCGCCGCCACAGGCTCCGGCGCAGTCGGGGGTTCGGCGCTAGCCGCCATCGGCGCTGGAGGAGGCGGTGGTGGTGCAACGTATTCGTCCGGTTCAAATGCCGCCACTGCGGTTGCGGGCAGTTCGATCATTGACTCGCCGCCCGTGTACAGACGCACCAACTCGCCCGCCCGTTCATACCGCTCCACACGGATGCGGAATCCGGACTGCAGCACCGCGTACTCCGCGGCCATCGCCGGAAGACACAGCAGGACAGTCACCAAGGCGGACGTTTTCGGCATCGACACTAGAATAGACGTTGCCGCCCCCCCAAGTGTGGAATCGAACTTTTACCCCCGCGACTCCCCCGCAATCACCGGATAGATCAACCCCGCCACTGCGGCGCCCAACAGAGGCGCCACCCAAAACAGCCACAATTGCTCCATCGCCCATCCGCCCGCCATCGCCGCCGCCGCCGTGCTCCGCGCCGGATTCACGCTCAGATTCGTCACCGGAATCCCAATCAGATGAATCAGAGTCAGCCCCAGCCCGATCGCCAGCGGTGCCATCGACTCCGGCGCCCGCGAGTCCGTCGCCCCCAGTATGATCACCAGAAAGAAGAACGTCAGCAGCGTCTCCGCCAGAAACCCCGCCTCCATGCTGTAGCCGCCCGGCGAATGGGCCGAAAACCCGTTCGCCGCAAAGCCACCCATTTGAAACGCCGGATTTCCAGAGGCAACAGCCAGCAGCGAAGCCGCCCCGGCAATCCCTCCCGCGACCTGCGCGCACGCGTATTGCACCATTTCATCAGCCGGAAACCGGCGTCCCAACACCAGCCCCAGCGTCACCGCCGGATTCAGATGGCAGCCGCTGATGTGGCCGATCGCGTAGGCCATCGTCATCAGCGTCAATCCAAAGGCCAGCGAAACCCCCAGCAATCCAATGCCGGCTTCCGGAACCGAAGCAGCCAATACAGCGCTCCCGCATCCGCCGAATACCAGCCAGAATGTGCCGAGAAACTCCGCCGAACACCTCCGCATCATGGATACATCCCCTGCCATCAATACTCCTCTCGCTTACCTGGAAAACGTGAATCCCAGCCCCGTCGAATACAGCACGTCGTTCTTCTTCCGCCCCACCACGGGCCGGTTCAGGAACCGGTCGCTCACCGCCGCATTCCACGTCAACCACTTCGTCAGTTTTGTCGAGAACGTCAAATCGAAGTTCTGACGGTAGGCCCCGGAATCCTTCAGGTTGTTAAACATGCGGTAGGACTGGGTCAGCGACGCCCGATCCGACACCTTCACCACCAAATCATCCCCCCAGTACGCCTCCGCCGAGTTCCGCACAAACGGCAGCAGCGGACGGACCGGATCGAACGACTCTCGGTTGTAAGCCAGACCGCCAACGACGTCCAATCGCCCGCGTTCCCCCTTCCACACGCCAACACCAAAACCGCTTCCCAGGACGACGCGCAAATCCAGGTTCTGGAACCGGTCATATTCATAATCGTTGAAGAAATTCCAAAAAACGCGCGGATGAAGGTTGCGGTTATACCCCCATCCGCCGCGCACGGCTTGTGCGGTGGTCGCCGTCACGCCGTTGATCAGCGCCGAGGCGCGAATCAAATTGAAATAGGCCGTCATTTTGTCGTGGTTCGTCACGCGCGCGGCCGACACGGGCAACGTGAAGGAGAAGGTTTTCGCATTGCCCGCCGTCGCCGCCAACCCCAGACTCCCGTTGATCGTCCAGAGATCGCCCAGACCCGGATGCAGCATGCGCTCATACGCCGCCTGCTCGGCCGAATCGCGCAGCACTCCCACCTCAGCCAAGGGCACCGATTGTGTCTCCGCCCCCGCTTTCACCTCCACCTTCCCGCCGGCCGTTTCCAGCGTGCCTTGTACGGTCTTCCCTTCCGGGAGCACCACGTTGAGAGGCTTGTCCGCGGTAATGGACTCCACCTGATCCCAAGCCACCGTCACCACCCCGAAATGAGTGGTCTTCACCGTGACGGCCTTGGCATCTTTCTTCACGATGCTCCCTGTGACCCGGTCCCCGTTCTTCAGCACAATCTGATCGGCCCACGCATTCCAGCCGGAGAGAATGGCAATCGCTAGCGCGGTATAGCTGCATTTCATATGGGAATTATGCGTCCTTTCGAATCCCAGGATCTCATGAATCAAGCGCGCGGGAGCCCGATTTCCCGCAAACCGCGCCCCCGCAGGTTACGGGCTTTCGAAAGCGCCTCCGACGCTCCATCCACCCGCAAAGACGCTCCACAAACCGCGTCGAGCCGTCTCTATTTGCCTTTGACAGCGAACTCTCCTCCAAAGTCACATCGAAACCAGAAAAAATGTGACTATTCCCACATGCATGCTGTCTCGGTCTATGGGATGCTTATAACTCGAAGGCCGCATCGATCGTGTCTCTGCCACCGGATTATCTGGACCTCGAAGACGAAGCGCTGCTCCAGCACGCCCTCACCGCGCGCGACGGCGATCTCCGCGCCTTCGAACAACTCGTCCTGCGCCACCAGAAACGGATCCTCGCCAATTGCCGCTATCTCACCCGCGATCCGGGCACTAGCGAAGACCTCGCCCAGGAGGTGTTCGTGAAAGCCTACTTCGGCCTCCCCGGCTTTGAAAGCCGCTCTTCCTTCCGCCACTGGCTCCAGCGCATCAAAGTCAACCACTGCCTCAACCATATGAAGAAGCAGCAGGGCCATGGATACTCCGTCGGCCTCGACGACGAAGGCACCGGCGAACACCCGGAACTCCACGTGCCCCCCGCCGCCCAACAGGAACTGGAATCCGAAGCCGTCCGCCGCCGCGTCGGCGCCATCCTCAACGCCATGCCCGCCACCCTCCGCCTTCCCCTCATCATGCGCGACATGGACGACCTCCCCTATGAAGACATCGCCGCCTCTCTCGGCATCGGACTCTCCGCCGTCAAAATGCGCATCCGCCGTGCCCGCGAACAGTTTCGCGCCTTGTATGAAGCGGTGGAAAAGCAGGGCCAGCCATGAACCACGATCCCGAAAGCCCCGATCCCGGCCAACCCATCGAGTTACTCGCCCAGCAGGAGCACGAAACCTCCGCCGACTTCCTCCACCGCATTCGCAACAAGATCCACCGCCGCGCCGCCACTTCACAGGTCGCCTCGTTTTCCTGGTACCTGCCTCGCGCCGTTCTGCTCGAGATGGCGGAACTGCTCGGGCATGTCGCCCAATCCGTCGCTGGCAGAAAGGAACCTAAGCCATGAAGGAAAAACTCCTGCAAGCCTTCTCCAACCTCGTGGACTCCATCGTCTTCGCCGCTCCCAAGGTCGCCGTCGGTATCGTGTTGATCATCGCCGCGCTCATCGTGGCCAAGGTCATCGAAACCGTCCTCCGCGCCGTCCTCACCCGCGTCAACTTCGATTCGCTGGTCGGCAAAGTCGGCATCGACAAGGCTCTGCAGCGTCTCGGCCTGCGCCAGCAACTCACCATCCTGTTGCCCCGCCTCGCCTATTTCCTCGTCCTCATGCTGCTCGCCCAGACGGCTGTCGACGCGCTCGGCCTCACCGCCATCTCCGGAGCCATCTCCGCCTTCTTCGCCTATCTCCCCAACATCGCCGCGGCATTGCTCCTGCTCGTCCTCGGCAGCGCCGTCGGCCAGTTCGCCGGCCAGACCGTCGAACAATCGGCGCAAACCTCCGGCATCGACTTCGCCCCCGCACTCGGCCGCCTCGTCTCCGGCGTCATCTTGTTTGTCTGCGCGATGATGGCCATCGCCCAGCTCAAAATCGACACCGACATCGTACGCATCGTCACCAGCTTTGTGCTCGGCGGCGCCGCGCTCGCTTTCGGACTCTCCTTCGGTTTGGGAACCCGCGACATCGTCCGGAACATGGCCGCCGGATTCTACGCCCGCAAGGTCCTGCAGGTGGGCAAGCCCATCGAGATCGCCGGCCAGCGCGGCGTGCTCGCCGCCATCACCCCAACCCATGTCGTGGTGCAGTCCGACGGCCAGGAAACGGCCATCGCCAATGCCGTCATCCTCGATCACGTCACCCGCCAGTCGTAATTACTGCGACGCTTTGCGGGTGTACTTCACACTCACCACCTGCGTGTTCTTCTCTCCGATCGGAAGATCGTGCACTTCCATGCTGTAAGCATCCGGGCCTTCGAATCGCCACACGTACTTCACCATCTTGTCGTGCTCGCCGGTCAGGTATTCGTCGATCGTTCCATAGGTCAGCAGCGCCTTGCCCCCCGGATCCATATCCCCTTCTGACACGTTCATCGCCGTGTCGATCGAAGACACCATCATCACCCGGTAGCTCTGCTTGAAATTGTCGTATCCGATCACCGTGTACGACTCGGACGGCTTGCCCATCAACGGCCCCTGCACGCGGCATTCAATCCAACGCCCCTTCATCAGCCACCCGCAACGCTGCTCCCCGATTTGCGCCTTGCCCACCTTGCCGCCCATCACAAAGCTGGTCTCCGTCCGCCAATCGCCGACAAACCGCTCCAGCAGCTTGTGCGCCTCCCCCGGCTGGGTGAACTTCTTCGCCCGCTCCATCATCTCCGCCATGCTCAGCTTCTGGGATCCTTCCTGAGCATGGGCCGCTACCGCCCAAAGCAACAAAATCACCTTCATTTTGCATCCTCCTCCACGCGACTCCTCCATCGGATACCACAACGGCAAGCGCTCCGGCCGCGCCTGCGCGTTTACAAGAAATCCAAAATCATTTTTCCCACAATTCCAACAATATACAAACCGCGCCCCCCGGTTTCCGCAATTCCCGCTGCTACCCTCGAAGCAGAAAGGAAGCACGCACTATGTCTTCTGCCGATCAAAATCGCTTGAATGCCCAGCATTCCACCGGCCCGCGCACCGAGGCCGGCAAAGCCG
>CALFYN010000206.1 GCA_937952345.1 uncultured Acidobacteriota bacterium | reverse complement strand
TAACCCACCTACAGTTGCAACGTCTTCCCTGCTTCGTTGAGCCTCTTCACCTGCGCCTCCGCATTCTGAAAAGCTGACTGTACGTTCTGCCGCAGAGTGATGTCCGCCGCCCGCAGCGCCTTCTGCTTCTCAATTTGCGCGAAAAGAGTGAGGCTTTGCTGATAGCAGCCGCTTGCCTGTTGCCAGGTTTGCAGCCGCTGCCCACTCGGAGCCGTAGACGCAGCCGACTCCAACACTTCCCCTTTGCGGATCCAGGCCCACGCCAGGCCGCGTTGGTTCTCCGCATTCGTTGCGTCTCTTGCCTGTAGGTTCTGAAATACGCGCAACGCCTGCTCGGCTGACTGCAATGCCGCATTACGGTCGCCGGCCCGCGATTGGGTTTCACTCACCCGCAGGTGCGCCACCCCCAGCGTGTGCTGTGCCACGGCATTCGAGGAATCTCGCGCCGCCCAGTCCGCCGAAACCTGTTGCAGCCGCCGGTAGTAGTCGAGCGCGGAGGCATTGTTGCCTGCCGCCGCCTGCAACCCGCCCAGCCGCTCGAACACCAGCGCCGTATCGCGCCGCGCCAGCACGTTGGCCGGATCCAGCGCGGCGACATTCTGAAACACATCCAGCGCCCGCCGGTAGCTCTCCAGAGCCTGACCCCGCTGCCCCGCCCGCTGCAACATATCGCCCATGCGCATTTCGATGAATCCCAGATCGGCTGCCGCCATCGCGTTGCGCGGATCGCTGGCTGCCAGCTCTCTGCGAATCGCCAGGGCTTTTCGATAATTCTCCGTCGCATTCCCGATATCATTCCGGTTCGCTTCCGCCTTTCCCATGTCTTCATGGATCAGCGAAATCTCGCGCCGGATCTGCGCGCTGTCCGGATTGTCTTCGGCAAGCGCTTGTTGGATTTCGAGGGCCTTGCGGTAACTCTGCATGGCTCCTGACGTGTCTCCCATGCGGTCCAACACCGCGCCAAACCGGCTGTATGCGACAGCAAGATTCCTCTTGCTCTCCGCGTTTTCCGGATCCTCTTTCACCAGGTCTTCGGAAATCTTCATCGCCTTCCGTGCCAGTTCCATTGCCCGTGCCGTATCGCCCGAGTGCACCAACTGGCCCACCACGTTGTGATAGCTCTTGGCGAGCAGGCTCTGAATGGGCCGGCTCGATGGATTTTCCTGCTGCAGGGACTCAAATATGGCGCGCGATTTCTGATAATAATCGAGCGCCGCCTGGCTGTTGCCCGAAGTCACGTACAGATCGGCCACGGCTTCAAAACTCAACCCCAGATCGCGCCGCAGTTGCGGATCCTGCGGCGATGCGTTCAACAAGGTCTCCCGAATAGCCATCGCCTTGCGGTAGTTCGCCAGCGCGCCCGTCACATCGCCCAGGTTGGCCACGTTCGGATTGCCTTGCAGATCCCCCAGCCGGTGATAGGCAATCGCCAGTTCCCGCTGTAGGGTTTGATCGCCCGAAGCCTCCTTCGCCAGGCTGTCGAAAAACTCCATTGCCTTTCGCACAACCAGGCGGCGCGCCGGCGTCGTCCCCGCCAGCGGTGCCATGGCATCGTGCACCTCAAAGAGAAACGAATTGGCCACCCGCCGCACTTCGGCAAACCGCCGCTCCGCCTTCGCGCGCTCCTGCCGGGCAATATGCGCTTCCCATCCGGCCACCGCGATACCCACAACAAGCGACGCGAATACAATTCCTGCCGCCGCCGCCCCTGTCTTGTGGCGCCGTAGATAACGCCCTGCTATGTAGCCCAGGTTTTGCGCGCGAGCCAGTACGGGAGCCTCCTCCAGGTGTCTCCGGATATCGTCCGCATACTGCTCCACCGAACCATAACGATTGCTGGTTTCCTTGGCCAGCGCCTTCAGTAGAATCGCATCCAGATCCCCCTGCAGCCGCTTTCGTAGCTTCTCCGGTGAACCTTCGCGAGTGCTGCTCACGGTCAACGGCGAGCGCAGGACTTCTTTTGTCCCGTCCGCCAGCTCTTCTTCCACCACCCGTAGCGCCGCGTCACTCGGCTTCTGCGGCTCGTCGGAAAGCAGCATCTGCATCACCGCGGCGCGATTCTTAAAGGCGAACGGGTGGTGCCCGGTCAGCAACTCATACAGAACCACACCCAGTTGGTAGACATCCGTTGCCGTCGTCACCGGATCGCCGCGCACCTGCTCCGGACTCGCATATTCCGGCGTCAGAATGCGCATCGCCGTTGCCGTCTTGTCCATCGCTTGGGCAGCGGAAGGCTGCGCCTGCACCAGCTTCGCGATGCCGAAATCGAGAAGCTTCACGGTGCCGTCTTTCTTGACCAGAATGTTGCTCGGTTTTAAATCCCGGTGGATGACAAGGTTCTGGTGCGCATGATGCACCGCCGCGCACACCGTCAGGAACAACCGCAGTCGCGCCGTCACATCCAGTTTGGCGTTGTCGCAATACTCGTCGATGGGGACACCTTCGACATACTCCATCACCAGGTACGGAAGCCCATCGGTCGTCGCCCCACCGTCCAGCAGCAAGGCTATGTTTGGATGATCGAGGTTGGCAAGGATCTGCCTCTCCCGGCGAAAGCGCTCCAGCACTTGGGCGTTCTCCCGGTCCCGCAGCACCAACTTGATCGCCACCTGCTTCCGGTATTGATCGTCGGCGCGCGAGGCCAGGTACACTGCGCCCATTCCGCCCCGCCCGATTTCACGCAGAATTTCGTACTGCCCCACCCGCGACGGGGGCTTCATCTCTACCTGATCGAGCAGCTTCGACACCGGATCCACCGGAGACTTGTCGAGAAACGTCGTCTCCTCGGTGTCCGACTGCAGCATCGATTCCACTGCCCGCCGCATTTCCGAATCGCCGCCACACGCATGATCCAGGTAGTGCGGACGATGTGCGGATGGCAACTCCAGCGCGCGCTGGAAGATCGTTTTGACGGTCTGATATCGTTCCGGAGTCACAAGCCCAATTACTTAGTATTCAGAATAACTCTGTGCCGCTTCTTGAATCAGCTACCAAAAGCAAAAGCCGGTCCAGCCGGGGAGTGTGACCGCACACTCACTCCCCTGCCAGACCGGCGGGTGCAGCTTGTTACTGCCTCATCGGCTGTGCTTTCGAAACGGCTTGCTATCTTCTTTGTTTGTTTTTTCCGCTTACGCGCGGGACCGTGTTTGCTTGCTTCGTTTCTTCCAGCGATCTGCCTTCATCTATACACGCGCAAATCAGCGGCGAAAAGCATCACGCTCCCGCGGAATCTTTTCTCTCTTTGAGATCGGAAAGCTGTGTATGGAGCCAAGCCCGCGCCGCGCGCCATTCGCGCTCGATGGTGGCGGTCGAGATACCCATCACCTCGGAGACCTCGTCCGTCGTCAGCCCGCCGAAGAAGCGCAGCTCCACGATCTTGCTTTGCCGTGGATCCAGCTTCTCCAGTTCCTGCAGCGAATCGTCCAGCGCAACCAGGGTCATCTCTTTCTGCGGGAAGTAGTTGATGGCCTCTTCGAGGGCCAGCTTGTTGGCCGACCCGCCTCGCTTCTGTGCGTGATGCGCCCGCGCGTGTTCCACCAGAATCCGCCGCATCAGTTGCGCTGCCACACCGAAAAAGTGCGCCCGGTTCTTCCAGTCCACCCTCGTTTGGTCCACCAGTTGGAGATAGGCTTCGTGAACCAGGGCGGTCGCCTGTAAGGTATGGTTGGCGCGTTCGCGGCGCATATATGCGCCCGCAATGCGCCGCAGCTCGTGATACACAAGCGGAAGAAGTTCATCGGCGGCACCGCTCTTGCCGCTTTGCAGCTCGCTGAGCAGTTGTGTAACCGCGTGTTTGGAGTTGTCAGACACGTGGATTCCCGTTAGTCGGCTCATTATATCGTGCCGGCGTGATGCTATGGTAGGGACGGGCAGATTCGAACTGCCGGCCTGTCGCTTAGGAGGCGACCGCTCTATCCATCTGAGCTACGTCCCCGCATTCCCTATCTTACCCCAGCGCTTCAACCCCTTGGCGCCAATGTCCCGCCGGTATTGCATGCCGTCAAAATGGATCGCCCCGGCCGCCGCGTAGGTGTTGTCGATCGCCGCCTGTAGTGTTTCTCCCGAAGAGGTCACCCCGAGAACCCGCCCCCCAGCCGTCTGTAGCGCGCCGCCGGCGAGTCGCGTTCCCGCATGAAACACCACCGCGCCCGACTCTTCCGCTTTGGCGATTCCTTGGATCACATCCCCCGTGCGCGGTTTGTCGGGATAGCCGGCGGAGGCCATCACAACACAGACCGAAGGCTCCGGCCTCCAATCGAACGCGGCACCGGACAAATCGCCGCTCGCCGCCGCCAGCAAGCTGTTCGCAAATCCACCCTGGATGCGATGCAGAAGGCTTTGCGTCTCGGGATCGCCCAATCGGACGTTGAACTCCAGCACCTTCGGTCCCGATTGGGTCATCATCAGCCCCGCATAGAGGAACCCGCTGAACGGAGTGCCCCGCCTCGCCATGTAGTCCAGCGCCGGCTGAATGACTGTGTCCATAACCAATCGGTTTTGGACGGCTGTCAGGATCCGGCCGTCGCAATAGGCGCCCATCCCACCCGTGTTCGGTCCTGTATCGCCGTCGAAGATCGTCTTGTGGTCTTGCGAGGCCTCCAGCGCGAGAGCCCGCCGCCCGTCGCACAAGGCAATGAAACTGGCTTCTTCCCCGGTGAGAAATTCTTCGACAAGAATCTTCGGTCCCAGCCCTTGCAGCGTTTCGAGAGCTTGGTGCGCGGCGTCCGGCGATTCGACGATGATCACTCCCTTGCCGGCGGCAAGCCCGTCGGCTTTCAGCACCAGCGGATACGTGAAGGCTTCAAGCGCCCGGCGCGCCTCATCGATGGAGTTGGTCGAAACGTAGCGCGCTGTGGGAATTCCTGCTCCGTTCATCACCTCTTTTGCGAACTGCTTGCTCGCCTCCAGTTGTGCCGCCGCCTGCGTCGGCCCGACGATCTTTTCTCCTGCCGCCTGGAATGCGTCCACCACTCCGGCTACCAACGGAGCCTCGGGCCCGACGACGGTCAGATCGACTCCTTGTTGTCTCGCCACCGCCAGATATCCGTCCGGCGTGTTGGCCGCGGGCGGCAGGCAGGGCCCAAGGCTCGCCATTCCAGGATTCCCTGGACTGCAGACCACCTGCACCCCCGGTTCCTGGGAAAGACGCCAGGCGATGGCGTGTTCCCTGCCTCCCGACCCAATGACCAGTGCTTTCAAGGGATGTACTCCGATTTGGCTAAAATTGAAGGTACTGGGATAGTGGGCCTTCGTGCCAAGTAAAGATGATGCCAAATCTGGGACGCTCCGTAAAATACGACGTGATAGTGGTTGGTGCCGGACATGCCGGCTGTGAGGCCGCGCGCGCCTGCGCTCGCATGGGCGCTCGTACCGCCATGGTCACCATGAACCTCGACCTCATCGCGCAGATGTCGTGCAATCCCGCCATCGGCGGCATCGCCAAGGGACATTTGGTTCGTGAGATCGATGCTCTCGGCGGGGTCATGGGAGAAGTTGCAGACGCGGTCGGCATTCAGTTCCGTCTTCTCAATACCAGTCGCGGGCCTGCCGTCTGGAGTCCAAGGGCTCAGTGCGACAAGAAGATGTACCGCGTGAAGATGCGTGAGGTTCTGGAGCAGGAACCAAATCTGCGCATCCTCCAGGCGGAAGTCGCCAGCTTGTGGCTCGAACAAGGGCGCGTCATGGGAGTCTATCTACGCGACGGCCGCTCTGTGTCCGCACACTCGGTCGTGGTAACCACCGGCACCTTTCTAAATGGTTTAGCGCATGTGGGCGAGAACCGCTATAGCTGCGGCCGCAACGGCGAGGCCCCGTCCAACCTCCTGGGCGAGGAATTGCGGAACCTCGGCCTTCCCTGGACTCGGCTCAAGACCGGCACCCCTCCGCGCCTGGATGGCCGGACCATCGATTGGTCCCGCTTCGAACCCCAGGATGGCGATCCGATTCCAACGCCTTTCTCATTTCTCACCAATAAGATAGAACGAGAGCAGGTGAAATGCTACATCGGCTATACCACGGCTGATACCCACGGCATCATCAGGGACAGTTTGGCACGTTCACCCCTATATAGTGGACAGATAGACGGCATCGGCCCCAGATATTGCCCTTCTATAGAAGATAAGGTGGTCAAGTTCCCCGACAAGATCCGCCATCAAATCTTCCTCGAGCCGGAAGGCCTCGACACCTATGAGGTCTACGTCAATGGCTTGTCCACCAGCATGCCCATCGACGTACAGGCCCGCATGATCGCCAGCATCGAGGGTCTAGAGGACGCCGAGATGATGCGTCCCGGCTACGCCATAGAGTACGACGCGATCGACCCCCGCGAGTTAGATCACTCGCTGATGGTCAAAAAGCTTCCGGGGTTGTTTCTCGCTGGTCAGATCAACGGAACCTCGGGCTACGAGGAAGCCGGTGCACAAGGCCTTGTTGCCGGCATGAATGCCGCGGCATGGGTCTCCGGGCAAAGTCCCGTTGTGATCGGCCGCGACCAAGGCTACGTCGGCATTATGATCGACGACTTGGTGACCAAGGGCGCCGATGAGCCCTATCGAATGTTCACCTCCCGCGCCGAGTTCCGTCTGCAACTCCGCATCGACAACGCCGACGAACGGTTGACTGCCCTCGGGCGCCGCGCCGGCCTCGTCTGCGACCACCGTTGGGCCCTGTTTGAAAAGAAGCGTAGTCAGCGCCAGCGTTTGGAGCACTTCCTGCGAACCACTCGTATTGTCCCCACTGATTTGGGCTTGAACTGTGACGACCGCCCAACCTACGCCGTCTGGCTCCGACGTCCAGAAGCTGAAATTTCCCGTGTTGCGACTCCGCTATCCGGTGCCTTGGGCGAAGATCCTCTGCCGTCGTTATTGAAGACACTTGAAACAGAATGCAAGTACGAAGGCTACTTAGCGCAGCAGCATCGTCATTTGAAACGACTCGCCGATTCTGAGCATCGTCCTATTCCGCAAGGGTTGGACTTCCGTTCCGTTCCGGGTCTTAGTCGCGAAGTGTGCGACCGTTTGTCTCGGGTAAGACCCACCAATTTAGGTCAAGCCTCGCGCATCCCCGGTGTTACACCCGCTGCAATTGCCGTGTTGAACGTATATTTGGGACGTTAGGAGGGCGTTCCACGTGGAACATTGGTCGGTTGTGTTCCACGTGGAACATCCTCCGTGGTAGGATATTGGCTTCCACCCCTGGCCATGGCCAAAGTCATCGCAGTAACTAACCAAAAAGGCGGAGTTGGCAAAACTACGACCGCCATCAACCTCGCGGCTTCGCTTGCGGCGAATGAGATGCGTGTGTTGTTAGTGGATATGGATCCGCAAGGGAACGCGACAACAGGACTCGGGATCTCCAAGGGTTCCGGGCTGCCGACGACATACGACGCTCTTGTTGGCGAGACACCGCTCATCGAAATCATTCAGCAAACGCAGTGCGACGGGTTGAGTATGGTTTCTTCGGACCGAAACCTTGTTGCGGCGAATCTGGAGCTGGTTGAAGTGACGGATCGCGAGAGCAGGTTGAGAGGCAAACTGGAGGCGATCCGCGACGGGTACGACTTTATTCTGATCGATTGCCCTCCGGCGTTGGATCTGCTGACATTGAACGCTCTTGTTGCGGCGGACTCGGTGTTGATACCCATTCAATGCGAGTTTTTCGCGCTGGAAGGGGTTTCGCAGTTGATTGACACTGTCGAGCGGGTTAAAGAAGCATTCGGGCATGATCTTCAGATCGAGGGTGTGCTGCTGACGATGTACGATGACCGCACGACTCTGACAAAGCAAGTTGCCAGCGATCTGAGAGATTTTTTCCAGGATGATGTGTTCGAGACGGTGATTCCGCGCAGCATTCGATTGGCGGAGGCGCCGAGTCACGGGAAGCCGATTCTGGTTTACGATCCCCGATCCAAGGGCGCGGAAAGTTATATCAAACTCGCCAAGGAAATTCTGACTCATGAACAAGCCGCTAGACAATCCACGCAAGGCGCTGGGTAAGGGCCTAGCAGCGCTGCTGCCGACGAAGCCGGCGGCGGCAGCGGCTCCCATCCCTCCTCCCCCCCCGCAAGAGGCACCGCAGAGCAACACAGGCCCAATCCGTCTGCCCATTGACCGGATTGACCCCAATCCCTTGCAGCCGCGTTCCTCGTTTCAGCCGGACCGGCTGCGGGAGCTTGCGCAATCGATCGATGCGAACGGGATCATCCAGCCTTTGATTGTGCGGCAAAAGGGTGAGCGCTACGAGATCGTGGCCGGGGAACGGCGATGGCGCGCTTCCCGTTTAGCGGGGCTGACAGAGGTTCCGGTGGTGGTGGCCAACACCTCGAACGATCATCTGCTGGAAGTGAGCCTCATTGAGAACATCCAGCGTGAGGATCTGAATCCGATCGAGGTGGCGCAAGCGTTTGACAAGCTGCACCGGGAGCACCAGTTGAGCCATGAAGACATCGCGCGGCGGACGGGGAAGGACCGCAGCTCGGTGACGAACATGCTGCGGCTGCTGAAGCTTCCGACAGACATTCAGTTGGCCCTGGGGGAGTACCGGCTATCCATGGGGCATGCGAGGGCGCTGTTGGGGCTGAGCGATCCGGAGTTGCAGCGGGAGATCGCCGACAAGATCATGGCGCAGGGGTTATCCGTGCGCCAGGTGGAACGGATGGTACAGCAGGCAACGGGGCCTCGGGAGGAGTCGCCGGATACGTTCAAGCGGCAGGATCCGAACATTCGTGCCGCGGCAGATGAGCTGGAAAGGGTCTTAGGTACGAGAGTACGTATCGTGGAGAAGTCTGACCAGCGAGGGAAGATTGAGATCGAGTATTACAGTCAGGAGGATCTGCACCGAGTTTACTCGTTGATTGTGGCTGAGGAATAGGTGGTGCCGGCGGTAGGACTCGAACCTACGACCTGCGGATTATGAGACCGCCGCTCTAACCACCTGAGCTACACCGGCACGTAAGGGGTCTATACTCCAGCGTACTCAACCACTTGGGGCAAAGTCAAACCCGTGGAAATGGACAACAAGCGAAACGAGCAACCCACCGTAATCGAGTTCGACGGCGTGTCGAAGAGTTACGCTATGTACGACTCGCCGACGGACCGGCTGAAGGAGTTGGCGGCGTTCAACCGCATTGTCCGGCATAGAGATTTCTGGGCGTTGCGGGATGTGAGTTTCGAGGTGCGCCGCGGGGAGACGTTTTGCATTATCGGGGAGAACGGATCGGGGAAGTCGACGCTGCTGCAGATTGTGGCGGGGATCCTGCAGCCCACTTCGGGGAAGGCTTTGACCAAAGGAAGAGTGGCGGCATTGCTGGAGTTGGGGTCGGGATTCAATCCGGAGTTTACGGGGCGGGACAACGTATATTTGAACGCAGCGATTCTGGGTCTGCCATCGGCGGAGATTGACCGGCGGTATGCGGATATCGAGGCGTTCGCGGAGATCGGGGAATTCATCCACCAACCAGTGAAGACGTATTCGAGCGGGATGGTGGTGCGGCTCGCATTTTCGGTGGCGATCCATGTGGACCCGGAGGTGTTGCTGGTGGATGAGGCGCTGGCGGTGGGGGACATTTATTTTCGTCAGAGATGCATGCGGAAGGTGCATGAACTGCGCAGCAGGGGGGTAACGATCCTGTTCGTGTCGCATGCGATCGGGGATGTGAAAGCGATTGGCGATCAGACGCTTTGGCTGGAAAAGGGGCACGTTCGGGAGCTTGGTCCTACGGATGTAGTTGTGCAGAAATATCTAGCCGCCATGGTGGAAAAGGATTCCACGTATCTCACTAATAAGAAGCGGGAACCGAGGCAGGCGACGGGACCGACGAAGGCTCCGGAGGTTGCCGACACGATTCCGAACATCGATCACCGTTATGGTGACGGCAGGGCAGAGGTGATCGGTATCGCCATTCTTGATGAATTTGGCACTCCTCAGTATCTTTTGGCTCCAGGAGCACGCATTGTGGTGCGCATCAGCGTGCGGGCGAAGGAGGAGATCGAACTGCCGATCGTGGGCTTCATGTTGCGGAATCATCTGGGGATCGATTTTGCCGGCACGAATACGGCTCGGGAGGGACACGAATTGCCGCCGATGGCGGCGGGAGACGTATACACCGTCGACTTCCACGTCGATTTACCGGAGCTTTACCCGGCGTTCTTTTCGTTCTCGCCGGCGATCGCGGACGGAACGCTGCAGCACTACAAGAACTGCGACTGGATCGACAATGCGATCACGTTGCAGATGGGGCACGGAGAAGGGCAGATTTACGGGTACATTCACATGCCATGCAAGGTGGAGGTGAACTCGCGGTTGCTCACGAAGGAGCGGGAAACGGAGAAGAGCCTTGGCTGAGTTCAGCGG
>CALFYN010000205.1 GCA_937952345.1 uncultured Acidobacteriota bacterium | reverse complement strand
GCTCATGCCCCGCCGCATTAGGAATCCAGCCAGCCATCCGCCGCCGATGTTGCCGATATCGCCGAAGAGAAACGGAATCCAGGCGAACAGGCCGATGGCCTGCAGGCTGAGTCCTCGTTCGCGGAAGAGATACTCGGGAGTCCAATACCAGTAGAACTGCACCACCGGCCCGATCAGCATACGGCAGAGAATCAATCCCCAAACTTCGCGGAGGCGAAGCAGCGCGAGATTGCCGGCGGTGGAGGCGGAAGCGGGCGCGGAGGCCTCGGCACGGAACAGAATGCGCCACACCACCACCCAAACAAAGCCCAGCACCGCGGGCACCAGGAACCCGCTCTGCCATCCGAAGCGCAGCGTGAGAAACACCAGAGCGGGCGGGGCGATCATGGCTCCGATCATGCTGCCTGCGTTAAACACGCCCACGGCGAATGCCCGTTCTTGCGGCGGGAAATGCTGCGAGACCACCTTCATGGCGGAAGAGAAATTCGCACTCTCGCCAGTGCCGAGCCAGAAGCGCAGCGCCGCGAAATGCCACATGGCGCGTCCGAGAGAGTGCAGTCCCGTGGCGAGCGACCACCATGCGACGGCGAACGACAGGGTGAATCGCGCTCCGCGTCGGTCAGCGAGCCAGCCCATGGGAAACTCGCCGGCCATCATTCCCAATTGGAAGCAGGCGACGATGATTCCGTAGTCGGTGTTGCTGAGGTGAAACTGATTGCGGAGCACCGGCGCAAGCACGGAGAGGGCCTGGCGGTCGACAAAGTTGATGATCGTCACCGCCAGCAGCAGCGACAGGATCACCCAGCGGGGGTGTAAGGACACCGCGCTAAACCGCGCCCGGGAATTTGTACTTCACATCGGCGATCTTCTCGCCCACGACTTCGATGTTGTTGAGATCCGCGGTGCCGATGCGCAGTTGCTCGGCCAGCAACAGCGTATTGTCGCAGTTCTGGAAGGGCGCCACGCCTTTGGCCGCGCGGGGATCATATCCCATCACCGCGGTGCCGACTGTGTCGGTGGTGACGGCGTTCGTTCCCAGAATCATCACGCCGGGCTTGGCTAGTCCAAGCTCTTTGCGAATCCAGGGGCCTTCCCCGCCGGTCATCGTCTCCACGCCGTCGATGAAGGCGATGTCAATGGGACGCGCCGATACCAACTCCGCGGTGATGCGCGGCATGCGGTAGGTGGGCTCGCGACTGGAAGCGGGGTCCAGTTCGGGAAGCGCGCTGGATGCCGGTTGGCGCTTTCCGAAATGGCAGGTGCTGGCTCTGCCTTTGGTGGGATTTTCGTTGGGCTCCTGCTCTCCGGCGTCGTCGCCGTAGATGGCAGCAGGAGTGATGCCGAAGATGTTCTTCATCGACAGCGTGACGCCGCAGGTTTCATGATTCTTCAGCTTTGCCATGGACATGAAGACATCGGTGTCGTGATAGGCGTGATTCAAATCGTAGGCGGGGAAAATCAGGCCGCCGCCGGGGACTTTGAAGCGGTGATACTGCTTGCCTTTGCCCAGCGCGTTGGTGTTCTCAAACTCGATATTCGGCGCGGCGGCCAGCAATTGGCGCACGTTCCACCCGGAATCGAGCAGGTACTCTTCGAGCGGCCCGGCGGTGGCCCAGGCGCTTTCCGTGAAGCGAATGCGTTTGGCGCCGGCTTTGTGGAGCACGTACGCCATGGCGGACACGGTCTTCGGATGCGAGTAGTGCGTGAGGCCTAACGCTTTGCCTCGGAAGCGCAGTCCGGGACTGCCGGTGAGGTTCAGCTTCACGGTGACCGTCTTGTTCTTCACCAGCTTGCCGGCTCCGCCGATCTGATCGAACATGCGCGTGAACACAGCCACCAGATCTTCTTCATAGGCGGCTACCTTCGCCAGGGATACAGGAGCGGTGGGCAGACTCGGAGCGGCGAGCACAGGCGCGGCGCCTGCCAGGGCAAGAAGTTCGCGTCGGGTCATACCGCTATGGTATCCGACTTTGGCCGAAAGCCAGAACGGTGAGCAGAACCATCTGCGGCCCCTTGAAGGCGTCATCGGGTTCGAACCATTCATCGAGGGAATGCGCATTGTTGCCGCGTCCGCCTCCGCCGAGGGTCACGGCCGGTATGCCGAGGCTGATGGGAAGATTCGAATCCGTGGAACTGTAGCCCAGGGAAGGCGAGTGGCCGGTGGCCTTCGATGCCCACAGGGCGGCGCGGACAAGCGGGTTGTCCGCGGCCGTTTGCCCGCCGGGCCGGTTGCTGACGATCTTGTGCTCCTCCTTGACGAGCGTTCCGGAAGCCTTACGCATGGCATTCTCTTCGGCGACACCGAGACGCACCGATTCGAGGAACTTCAGTTCGAGCTTGTCGAGTTCACCGGGGTCTTCCGAGCGCAGGTCCACTTCGAGGACTGCTTCTTCGGCGATGGCGTTGATGGTGGTGCCGCCGGTGAATTTGCCCACGTTGTAGGTGGTTTTCGGTTTCGCGGGAACGGGGAGCACGGCCAGTTTCGCCACGATCAACGCCCCCGCGTGCACCGCGCTGGGGCGTCCGAAGTTGCCGTAGCTGTGCCCGCCGGGGCCGCGCAAGGTGACGCGGTAGCGCTTCACGCTGGTTCCGCCGTTGACGATGCGCGCGGGAGAGGTACCGTCGATGGAGATGAAGGAATCGAGTTTCGACTTGTGGGGGCTTTGTCCGAAGAGGTAGCGGACGCCGTTCAAATCACCGAGGCCTTCTTCGCCGACGTTGGCGACGAAGAGCAGCGTTTTTTCCGTCTCGATAGCGGCGTGATTGAGGGCTTCGACAATCGCCAGCAGCGCCGCCAAGCCACGGCTGTCGTCGCCAATGCCAGGAGCAAACCAGCGCTTGCCTTCTTTGCGGACCTTGGTATTCACGCCGGGCGCGAATGAGATATCGAGGTGCGCGGCGATCACCATCGCCTTCGGAGATTTTCCCGGGCGCCATCCCAGCACGTTGCCCTGCTTATCGATTTCGACGTTTTTCAGGCCCACACGGCGGAATTCCTTCTCCATGTAGCGGGCGCGCTCGGCTTCATGAAACGTGGGTGCGGGGATTTCAGCGATGCGCACCTGATTCGCCAGATGCTCCTCGTGGTGGGCCTTGAGGTAATCGAGTGCCTTGCGCACGTCCGGCCGCTGGAGGATGGCATCCTGCGCGCAGAGCGTGCACGCAAGAAGGAGTAGTAAGCAAACCCGCATGCATTCGATGATAGTAAGAAGAGATCATGCCATGCCTACCATCGGAGTCCTGACGCTGGAATTGCATCTGCCCGACTCGCACTCCTTGAAGGATAAGCGGAGTGTCGTGAAAGGCCTGAAAGACCGGCTGCGCCATCGTTTCAATGTTTCCGTGGCGGAGATTGGCGGACACGACACCTGGCAGCGCTCTGTCATCGCCGCCGTTACGGTGGCGCACGAGCGCCCGCATGCCGAGAAGGTGCTGCAAACCGTGGAAAACGACGCTGCGAACTTCCTGGGTGGCGTGCTGGTGGACAGCGGCATCGAGTGGATCGACTGAATATGGAACGCGTTCGCATCGACAAGTGGCTTTGGGCCGCTCGTTTTTTCAAGACCCGTTCGATGGCGGCTCGTGCTTGCGATCTGGGACGCATCATGTCCAACGGCCACACGGCAAAGCCGGCACGCGAAGTACACACGGGCGACATGCTGCACATCAAGAACGACAGTGGCGAGTTCACCATCGAGGTGCTGGTGCTCAGCGAAATGCGCGGCCCGGCGGCGGTGGCGCAGACTCTCTATCAGGAAACCGCGGAGAGTCAAGAGCAGCGGCGAAAACTGGCGGAGGAGCGGCGGAACAATCCGCATTTCGAGGATGACCGCGAAGGACGCCCATCCAAGCGCGACCGCCGCCAACTGGGCCGCTTGCGTGGCAGGATGTAGAGGAGGATTGCCGCATTGCTGAGAAGAACTCTACTTGCCGGGGCTTGCACGGCCCCCTTCGCTCGCACACAGGCCGCAGGAACGCTAACCGCCGCTCAGGTGATTGAGCGCATCCAGCAGAACCTCGGCGTCCCATGGCGGAAGGAAACCGTGGACACCATCAAATCCGGCGATCCATCCACACCGGTCACCGGAATCGCCACTACGATGTTCGCCACTTTCGATGTGCTGCAACGTGCCGCGGCGCAGGGCAAGAACATGGTGATCGCGCACGAGCCAACGTTCTATTCGCATCAGGACCGCACGGAGCAACTGGCGGCCGCCGGTGATCGCGTCTATGGCGACAAAGAGAGATTTCTTCGCGAGCACAACATGGTGGTGTTCCGGTTCCACGATCACTGGCACATGCGCCGCCCCGACGGGATTCGCGAAGGCATGACGCAGAAACTCGGCTGGCAGCAGTATCAAGTGGCCGATACGCCGTTTCTGTACCATCTGCCGGAAACGAGGCTGGAATCGCTGGCGGCAACCATGCGCAAGAAACTGGGGGCCGGCACGCTTCGTGTCACGGGGAAGCGCGATATGAAGGTGACGAAGGTCGCACTCTCACCGGGCGCGGGTGGATCGGCGAGTCATCTGCGCCTGTTGCGCCGCGACGATGTCGAAGTGCTCGCCATCGGGGAAGTGCCGGAGTGGGAAACCACGGCCTGGGTCGCGGATGCCGTGGCGCAAGGCAAATCGAAAGCCCTGATCCTGATCGGCCACACACCCTCCGAACAGGCAGGCATGGAAACCTGCGCCCCGTGGCTGAAGACCTTCATCACGGAAGTGCCGGTTGCCTATATCGAAGCCGCCGAGCCTTTCTGGAACCCGCGTTAACAGCGCCTGATATACTTGCAGCGAGCGCCGACATCTCGATGCGGCGACTCACCAGGACCGAAGCCAATGCCCACAGTCCGGACTTGATCCACGAGACAGGTACCAAGACGATGTTCGCAAGATCTTTCACCGAGGCCAAGCAGGAGCAGCGCAAGCTGTCCATGGTGACATGCTATGACTACTCCTTCGCGCGCCTTCTTTCCGAATCTCCCATCGACGGCATCCTCATCGGCGATAGCGCCGCCATGGTGATGCACGGTTATCCATCCACACTATCGGCGAGTCTGGACATCATGTGCCTGCACACCAGCGCCGTGTCACGCGGCGCGCCGGGCAAGCCCATCGTCGCCGACATGCCGTTTCTCTCTTATCGCAAAGGTGTCTCCGAGGCGCTCGATACGGCCCACGTCCTGATGAAAGCCGGAGCGCACGCCGTGAAATTGGAGGGTGCAGAAGGCCATGAGGATGTGATCCAGCACATGACGCAGAGCGGCATTCCCGTGATGGGACATCTGGGGCTGCAGCCGCAATCCATACATCAGTACGGCGGCTACAAGGTGCAGG
>CALFYN010000204.1 GCA_937952345.1 uncultured Acidobacteriota bacterium | reverse complement strand
CTGCGGAACACCAGCGTCTCGCCCGAAACCGGCGTATCGAGCGTAATGCCCGCTGCCTGCAGCGTGGCATCGCTGTCCACCGCCACTTTCAACGCCGACGCCACCTGCGCCGCCGTGGTCGTGCCCTGCGTAATGCCAAGTGCAATGTCCACCGGGCTGGTCAGCCCGCTGCCCTGCACCCGCACGATGATGTTCGCCGAGCCCGATCCGGTCGATGTGCCGGTGACGTTGCCGCGCCCGACAAAGGTCGTCGCCAGCGAGTTGCCCGTCGCTCCGGAAACAAAGTTGCCCAACAACGCATTCGACAGCCGGTCGCCCGCGCCTACCTGGAACGCTCCCACGCTCGAGGAGAATCCCAGCCGCTCTTTCACCGTGCCGTCCGCCTGCGTATCGGTCACCACCACGGCGCGGATATTGGCGTTCTTGAACGCCGTCGCCGCCGCCGAGGCGCCATCGCCGGCCGAGTCGATCGCCGCGTTCACGGCTTC
Organism: uncultured Acidobacteriota bacterium; assembly: GCA_937952345.1. GTDB lineage: Bacteria > Acidobacteriota > Terriglobia > Bryobacterales > Bryobacteraceae > CADEFT01. Next base: position 5,506 of record CALFYN010000204.1, on the reverse strand, counting down.
CACCAGCGTCGAGGTGTTCGTCACCCCGGCCAGGTTCACGGAAACCTTGATCCGGCTGTCATCGGAAAAGCCCGCGCCGCGGAAGTAGAAATCCGTCTGCCCCGCCACGGCAAGCGAGTTGATGTTGGTCGTGTCTTCCACAATCGACTGCACGCTCGTCGACGCCGAACTCGTCGAAATATCGGTGCCGGAAACACTCGCCGCCTGCACGCCGCTCAACCCCAGGCTCTGCGAGTCCACCGTCGAAGCGGTCAGATCCACCGAAACCGATCCGTTGCTGATCTGCGACACGCCGGCATTGGCCCGGCCACCGCCGATAAACACGCTCAACGATTTCGCGAATTGTCCGCCGCGGTCCAAACCGATCGTCTGCGCCTGCCGGTTGATTTCCGACAACACGCTTTGAAACTCTCCGTTCAGCACCTCGCGCGAACCGGTGTAGGTCCCCGAAGCCGACTGCGTCGCCAGCGTTCTGGCACGGTCCAAAAGCTTCGAAATGTTATTAATGCCGCCGTCGATGATCTGTAGCGTGCTGATGCCGTCATTGGCGTTGCGGACGCCCTGCGTCAACACCGAGATGTCGGAGCGGAACCCGTTGGCAATGGCCAGTCCAGCCGCGTCGTCGCCGCTGGAGGTGATGCGCAACCCGCTGGTTACGCGTTCAATCGTCTTCTGTTGGAAGTTCGATGCCAACCGCAGGTTTTCCTGCGCCGACAACGAGGGAATATTCGTATTGATCGTGAAAGCCATGTTTCTCTCCTAGAAACGTCATGTACTCCGGGCAGTCCTTCCCGGGCCCCCCATCCGTTAGCGCCAATTTTGCGCCGCGGCGGGAGGCAACATTTGGTCGTTCTCTGCCCTCATCGGAACGGTGGCCGAAGAGTGTGAAACGGAAAGAATCGTAAATCTAATTGTTTTGGGGTGGTATTGCTGGGCGTGAGCGGCGTACTATATGCCCCTCGCCCGAACCTGCGAATAGGATAAGGGTATGCCGGCGGGGACGCTGGGCAATTGAATGCGTACCGGCGGACGGCCCGAAAGCTCCTGCCATAAAAAGCCAGCCAATCTCAAGCGGCGTCACGGACTTCGACGGTCATGTACTTGCCGAGGACGGCGAGGGCAGCCTGGATCTTCTCGGGCTTCGTGCCGTGTTCGGGATCGAGCATGCGGCGGATGACCCGTTCGTGAACGCCAAGGCGGCGTGCGAGTTCGGAGTTGGTGACGTGCTGATCGCGCATAGCCAAGTAGAGCGCGAGCTTCGGCGCCAGCCAGAGCGGCACGGGTACCAAGCGCCGGCCGCGCTTCACCGGCGAGGGTGCCGGGATCTCCTCCCGGCGAGACAGACGGATGGAGAGATCGGAGCCGAGAGCATCCATGGCTTCTTCCATGGCCTCGCGGTCGTCCTTGCCGTCCGTGGCGACACGGGGCAGGTCCACAAACTCCACCAACACGCGACCGTCACTGCCGGCAGTGAACTTAGCGGGATAGCTGAACAGGGACATGACGTTGTGCCTCCTAAAGCCAATCTCCTTCTTGCGGTCTTTGAGGGTGGTGAACCCCCCGCCGAAATAGAGGCGGCCGTGACTGCCCTTTCCCTTGTCGGGGACGAACTGGCAGGTGACCTTCCGGCTTCGCGCCAGCTTCCGGACTCGCCGCTCGAACTCCGCGCCCTTCAATACCCCAGTCTCGGACAGTTCTGTCCGAGTGTCAACCAAGGCCCGTAGCGTACATCGCCGCCAGGGCAAATACCGCGATGCCGCCGTGCTGGAGAGCAACGCGTCTGTTGCCATCGAATCCGTCTCCCTTGCCGTCTCCGCCATGCTCCCCTGATCCGGGCCGCCGAGTGTTACCCTCTTCCCCATGGATTGGTTGCTGCTCGCCCTTGCCGGTGCACTGGAAATCGTCTGGGCCATAGGCCTCAAATACACCGCCGGATTCACGCGCTTCTGGCCCAGCGCCGTCACGGTAACGGCCATGCTGGCCAGCATCTTCTTTTTAGGACTCGCCGTCCGCACGCTGCCCCTGGGAACCGCCTATGCCGTGTGGACGGGCATCGGCACGGCAGGCACGGCCATTGCCGGCATGTTGCTGTTTGCCGAACCGGCTTCCCTGCCCCGCATCGGCTGCGTGTTCCTGATCCTGGCGGGCATCGCCGGATTGAAGCTCTCTACTCAGCCCTAGACTGCTCGGCCGCCTTCCCCTTCTCGCGCAGCCGCCCCACCAGCGCGGCCAGCCCTGTTTCGGCGCCCTGGCTGGCCGCCAGATTCTGCGCCGCCGCCTGCCGCATCTCACCCCTCAGGATTCCCAACTCCCGCGGCGCGACAATGCCGATCTTCACCCGCGATGGGCTCAGGTCCATGATCCGGATCTCCACGTCTTCCCCCAGATAGATCGTCTCCCCGACCCGCCGTCCGATGATCAACATACGCCCTCCCCGCCGAGCGGATGCTCGAACAAATACCCCGAGTCATACTGAATCACCTGCCGCGCTTTGCGCGTGCGCCTGTGGATCACCACTGGCGCCATCAGATTCGCCGTCGGCGGCCGCCCTTCCCGTAAGGTCAGGATAGCCAGACACAACAGATCGGCCGCCGCTCCTCCGATTGGCTCGAGATCCGCATCCATGGCCTTCAGCCGGAACCCCTTATCGATACACACTGCCGGGGCCGTGGTGAAGCACAACTCGGGATGCACCAGGCTTTGCAGAAACACCACCGGGGAAGTCTCCGGCGGTTCAATCAGCACAAAGAGCGTATCGCTTTCAAAGGCCGGCAATCCTTCGGCGAACTCCACCACGGCTTCCTCGCCGTATTCCACTTTTCCGAACCGCGGGGTTTCGAGAAATGCCATGTTCTCCCTTGGTAAGGTAGTGCCCGGCGCCGGCCTTCGCTCTCAGCCTTTCTGTAAAACATTTCTCCCCGCTTCTGTTTCCACACGCCAGGCGCGCAGGGCCGCGCACCCTGCTAAACTGTAGATTCGGCGTGACGCGAGCTTTCGCTCCCTACCCTTTCGAGTTTCCCCGCGTCTCGACTATATCGACGATTTCTAATGACACGAGGTGATTGCAACGTGAAACGGTTCGTTCCGTTCCTGGTCTGTGCCGCGATGTTCGCTCTGTTGAGCTGCAAGGAATCCGGCGGCAGCCAAACCAAAGCAGCAGAGGCCGTCAAGGAGCCTCCCGCCTCGGATCCGGAGAAAATCCAGCCCGCCGGCACGTGGGGCAAACCCAACGAACTCTACCCTGTTCTCAAAGGCGGCAAGTGGGGCTACATCGACAACACCGGCAAGATGGTCATTGAACCCCAATACCTGATTGCCGGACGTTTCACTGACGATCTGGCCATGGTCGTCGAGGCGAAGAAGAAGAAGGTCGGCTACATCGACCGCGAAGGCAAGTTTGTCATCGAGCCCAAATTCGATGGCGGCGGCCCGTTCAGCGAAGGCTTCGCCGCTTTCTATATGAATCAGAAGGCGGGCGTCATGGACAAGACGGGCAAGGTGATCCTCGAACCCAAGTTCCACCGCATCGGCCGCTTTCACGAAGGCCTCGCCGTGGCCGTCGTCGCCACGCAACTGCGCGACCGCACCGTCTACGACTGCGGCTACATCGACTACAAGGGCAAGGTGGTGATCATTCCGCAGTTCGAATCCGCCTGCACCGCCTTCAGCGAAGGCCTCGCCGGCATCCGCAAGCTCGGTCAGCTCTGGAGCTTCATCGACACAAAAGGCAACACGGCCATCAAGCCGGCCTACTTCGCGCTCGGCCAGTTTGGCGAAGGCATCGCCGCTGCTTCGGCCGAAAACTCGCGCTGGGGCTTCATTGACAAGTCGGGCAATTGGGCCATTACGCCCCGCTATGAGCAGGTGGGCTTTTTCTCCGAGGGCCGCGCCACGGCCATCGGCGTCGGCGGCAAGCTCTGGGGCTACATCGATAAATCGGGCGGCTTCGTGATCAAGCAGCAGTTCAACTTCGCCGAACCTTTCCAGGACGGCGTGGCGCTGGTCCAGGTCGGCAAGAAGGTCGGCTACATCGACCGCGACGGCAAGTACGTGTGGACGCTCACCGAGTAGCCGTCCTTTACCTCCCGCACCCCACCGCCGTCTTCCGTACCCATGCTGCCGGGTCTGCATCCACCGGGGCCTTCTGCAAGGCCCCATCCAGCAACTCTTGCGCTTCGCGCACCAGCCCGCAAGCCTTCCCCTTTTCTCCTGTCTCCCAATACACTCGCCCCAATCCCGCCAATGACTCGAACAAGTAGCGTGCTCCATGGATATACCCGGAGTCTCGCGCCTTCACCTCGCGCTGAATGCGCACCGCTTCTTCCCCTACCGCAATCGCCTCCTTCACCCGCCCCAGTTTCAGATAATCGAGCGTGAGCGAAGACAGGGTGAAAGACAACCCGCCCTTCATCTGGGCATTCGCCGGTTCCGCCGCCGCCATCTCCCGGCGCAGCGCCAACTGCTGTTCCAGATAGGCCGCCGACTCGGCATGCCGCGCGCCCTTGCGCCGCACAATCGAGGCCAGCGAGCCCAGATCGTAAGCGACATCCGCCTTCGCCGTCCGGTCACCCGCCTTGAGCCGCACCTGATTCAGCGCATGCGCCTCCAAGGTGTGCTTCTCCGTCGCCGCCCAATCGTTCTGCAGTGATTTCGAATAGGCCATCACACGGTGCGCCATGGCCAGATCGCGCTGCCGGGCCGCGCTCGATGGCTCCTTCTGGAGGAGCTCGCCATAGAGCACGACCAGTTTCTCCCATACCGGGATGCTCTCATCTTTGACACCCTTCTGGTTCTGCAGCGCGAAACCCAGCGAGCGGAGGGCTTTGGCGTATTGTTCCTGGTCTTGCGCGGCGTTGGACTCGGCCAATTGGACGGCGCGGCGCGCTAGCGGCACTCCATCCGCCGCACGATTCCGGGCAATCAGCGCACTGGCATTCATCGCCAGCGCATCCACCAATTGCGCCCGGGCAGCTACATTTCCCGGCTCGCGGCGCAATGTGGCTTCGAGCAGTGTGCGCGCCCGCTCATAGCGCTCCAGCGCCGCCGCCGTATTGCCCAGATTCGGAGTCCCCTGCCCGCCTTCAATCGTGCCCAGCCGCAAGTATCCCTGTGCGATCTCTACTTCGAGCGATGCATCCGAGCCGCTCCGTTCGGCCAACCGGTCCAGGTATTCCAGCCCGCGCCTGGCCAGAAGTTGCCGCGCCGGAATCGTGCCCGGCACCGCCGCGATCGCATCATGCAGTTCAAACAGCATCGTCCGCGACAACCCGCGCACCTGATCGAACCGCTCATGCGCAAGCCGCGCCTGCACCACCGCCACCGCGGCCGTGGCGAGCAAGGCCACCATTGCCGTGGTTCCCGCCGCCACAGCCCACTGATTTCGTGTCACGAACTTTCGTAACGAGTACCAGCGCGAGAAGGGCCGTGCGGCAATGGGATGCCCTTCCAGATACCGCTCGATATCCGCCGCCAGCGCCGCTACCGATTCATAGCGCTCCGCCCCTTC
>CALFYN010000203.1 GCA_937952345.1 uncultured Acidobacteriota bacterium | reverse complement strand
GTGTCTTGGTCGCCCATCGCACGGCGAATACATCGCCGTTCTGATCTGCCAGTGTCGCTATGCCAAGGAAGTCGCCCAGAGCAACGCTTAGCAACTGCTCGGTGCTTTTTTGCGCCGCAATGAGGTGCTCGCGCTCCCATTGGCTGGTCGGAACTCTAAGCTGGAGCGCGGCGAATTTGTGGAGAGCGATTCCCGTGGGCGACTCTGCCGAAATTTGTCCTGGCCGCCTTTCCGAAGGTAACATCTCGATTCTGGTAACCCCGCTCCATTGAGCGCAAAGGCCGCTACCACTCAGTAACATACCGATCAGGAGGCTTCGCGTTCGAAATGCTAATGAAGTAATTGAGTTTTGCATGATTGATGATTAGATCTCAGGGGGTGGCCCCTGATCCTCTGGTCCGTTTCGGAATCGTAGAGGTGCAGCCGACCTGGATAGACCAGTTCCTGGTCTTCCTCCTGGAACCACTCTTCTTGGTTTGGCCCAGTCGCCGTTCGTTCTTTCCTCCACTCCGCCCATCCGGCGTGCTGCTGGCTCGCCTTGGTCCTCCTATAGGATTCGACTGCGCCCACGAAACGGCCCAGCGCCCGCACCGAATGATATTCTCCCGGGAATGCTATCACCCGCCAACGATTGTCCTTCTTGCGGCAAATCAACCGGTCCGGCGGCCGAATAACCTTCCCATCAACCAACGAGTTCACTGCCACAACAAGCATGCTCGAATTGTTGATTGTCACAACAAGGACGTCGCTTTCGGGATCACTGAGCAAGGCGACAGGCACCTTGTAGCTGAGGAGAACTGGGATTCCGGCTCTGACAGAAATATTCCCTGGCCCGCCTTCCCCTATCTCGCCGATCAGCGAGTCCGGGCTGATCATGCCAAAGGTTCCGGCGGCACCTCCAAGAATGATGTGCTTCCTCTCCGCCTGTGCCGCAATCCCGAAGCTATGTTTGCAGGGAAGAATGGGATCAACGGCCATGCTCTGTATTTCTCGTGATCCATTGCCCACCAGGTACTGTTGGAAGAACAATCCCCGCCCTGGCACATCCATCAACCACTGACTGATCAACGACGCATCCACAAGGCCCGGAACACCGGGATCCGGGATCTTGCAGCGCTTCACCGCTGCCGCCCTATCGAAATCCAAAACAACGATTTCATTCTTGTAGAGGTTCTTGTAGGGCTTCGGAAGTAGCACGGCCTTTCGATGCTGGTGGGACACGCCTATCCATTCGACTCCGGGGTCCATCAGCACCTCTACTTGGTCCGCCGATCCGTCCGGATTCACGCGCAACAACGTCGAGGCGTAGTCATCATTGCGCTTTTCCGTGGTCGTTCCAGTGATCAAATACAACTCTCGTGCCTGGCTGGGAAGCGCGAGCATTGCGGCAAGAACGATCCAAACCCTTAAGCAAGCAGCGGACATTTCTTCTTCTCAGGTCTATCAGTACTCACCGTTCGTGTGCCACTCAGCGAGATGCAGACGGAGATTCCGGTGAGCCGGTTGCAGACGAAGCGGCTGCGGACGCTGTTGAAGTGTAGTGACGGCACTATTCATGGCGGATCTCCTGGACAGTGTTTCCATCGGAACGGAAGATCTTCAGTTCCACGCGAGGGATCATGAGAGATTGATTTGGCTCGATGGTCACTTCGGTCTCGACGCGACGGAAACCCTGGGCTTCGATGCACAAGCGGTAAAGGCCGGGTTGCGCGACGAGTTGGAACGTGCCATCGGGAGCAGAAGTGGCCATGCGGATTGGCTGTGATGGATTGGGGGGTGACAACGAGACCTTCGCATTGGGGATTGGTGTGCGGGTTTCGTCCGTAATGAATCCGCGGATAACCGGTTGCCGGGCGGCAAGGAAGGCGAGGGCCTTGGGGAGCAGCGTGGCGACGACGGGGAAGGTATGGGCGCCGGGGATGAGTTCGTAGTGATGGGGGATAGCGAGATCGTTCAGCTTAGCGTGGAAGGTGTCGTTCATGCGGCGGTCAAAAGCGGCTTCGGCGGTGGCGAACCAGAGGCGCTTTCCTTTGAGGGTGGTGATTTGGGTGAGCGGGTAGTGCCCTGGCCAGGTGTCAGGCGGGCCGAAGACGGCGGGGATGGAATGGTTCCATTCCTTGGGGTATTGGGGGTTGGGGAAATCGAGGAGGCCGATGATGCCGGCCCAGGCTTGGAAGCGCTCTGGGTGTTGCTGGACCAGGCGGAGGGATCCGTAGCCGCCCATGCTCCAGCCCGTGGCGGACCATGTGGTGATTTGTAGCGGTGCTTGCAGGTGGTCCATGAGGGCGAGGATGGGGGCGGGATCGAGCCACCAGGAGCTGCCTCCGTTGGGCATGATGATGATGGCGTCTGCGGCAAGGAGCGCGGCGCGGGTTTGTTCGTTGTCGATTAGGGTGCGGTGATTACGGCCTGCTCCGTGGAGGAGCAGGATGGCGTGAGCTGAGGGTTGTTGCGGGAGGATGAGGGTGAAGGGGCGGGAGTCGTGGAGGCAGAGCCAGATACGGTCGCCGGCGGGGGTGC
>CALFYN010000202.1 GCA_937952345.1 uncultured Acidobacteriota bacterium | reverse complement strand
CCGGAGTTACGGCTGTCGGTGAACGGGCAGTATGCGCTAACGTTTTCGATCGGGATGCGGCGCGACTATGGGTGGAATGGGAACGGGTTCTCCCTGCGGTACCGTTCGATTCGCACGGAGTGGGTGACGTGGGACCGGCATCGCCAGTTTTCCCTGGAAGGCGACAGCGGCATCTATGAACTGACGATACCCGAGGACCGCATACGTGCCGGAGAACCGGTGACGTTGAAAGTGGAACTGAAGCCGCTGGCGCGCTGGGATAAGGCGTGGTTCATGGTGAAGGCTCGCACGGATGTGCTGGCGGACGGGCATGAGCAACTGAAAGAAGAAGTGCGGCAACTGCGCAGCGATGTGAACCGGCTGAGCGAGTTGGTGGATGTGCTGATGAATCGGAAGGCCGATCCGAAGTTTGAGCATTTCACGATTCATTCGGAAGGCTACCGGCATCTGCATCCGGCGGACATTGTGGCGCTGCAGGGTGGGGAGTTTCTGGTGACGACGCGCGTGGCTTCAGAGCATCTGGCGGCCGATGGGGACATTATGGTGATGCATTCGCGGGATGCACGGCATTGGAATGTGCGCTCGCGGTTCGGCATACCGAACCTGGATGAGCGCGAGGCGTGCGGGCTGCAATTGCCCAATGGCGAGATTATCCTGGCGATCTTCTACAACAAGCTGTACCGGCCGGATGGCGAGTATGAGCGGCAATGGGCGACACGCGTGAAGTTCGGGCAGGGGAAGCAATACTTAGGCACGTACATTGTGCGTTCCAAGGACGACGGGCGCACGTGGTCAGAGCCGGAGCACGTTTCGCTGAAGGGCATGCACTTCACCGATACGGAAGGGCCGGCCGATGCGATGGTGCCGATGCCGGACGGGTCACTGCTGATGCCCTTGATCGGCTACAACGTGCGCGGCGATCTGGACAATCACGCTTCGGTGCTGCTGCGGTCCACGGACAACGGGAAGAACTGGCAGTATTTTTCCACGATGGCCGATGATCCGGGCGGGAAGAAGGGGCATTTCCAGGAGCCGGGGTTGGTGCGGATGAAGAGCGGGCATCTGCTGGTGGCGATGCGGAACAACAGCGGCTACATCTGGACGGCGAAATCGAAGGATGGGGGCAAGACGTGGTCGGAGCCGAAGCCGAGTCCGATGACGGGGCATCCGGCCGATCTGGTGCTGCTGCCCGATGGCCGCGTGCTCTGCACATACGGCGTGCGCGAACCGGTGCACGGGGCTCCGGGTGGGATTCGCGCGGCGTTTAGCAAGGACGAAGGCGAGACGTGGGACATGGAGCATGAGGTGATTCTGCGTAATGATTTGCTGAATTGGGATATCGGCTATCCGGAGTCGATGGTGCTGGCGGATGGGCGGATTCTCACGGTGTATTACATGAATGTGGCGGGTAAGTATTCGATTCAGGGGACGATCTGGAAGCCTTAGAGGCAGTGGTTATTGGCGGAGTTGATTCGGATGAGCATCGATTCGTTCCTGCAAACAGCAAAGAGCCGCCGGGGAGAGCCGGATTGCGCGGGCGAAGAGCGCGGCAGGCCGGTTCGCTTCCTCCGCGGCCGACGGGAGCGCGAAGCACGATCAGTACCTGACAGCGGCCTTCGGTCAGAAGAAACCTTCGTTAACACACGGCAGTCCACGCCAGACTCGACAGAACCGATCCGAATCATGAGTCCGCCAGGGCTTTTAAACCGGCTTCACCGGCAAGCTACATCCGGGTGGAAAGCTGTGCCGGCATGGAGGGAGCGCTTTCCCTTTCCTGGCGGGGTGAAGAAGTAAGAAAACGGTTAGCAATCGGTAAGTCCTATTTATTTGTTTCCGGTTCCGGGTTACGCTTTTCCCATGCCACTGACACTGGAATTCATAGGAGTTACGCCGGGGGACAAGTGCGAACTGTACCACGGCGCACCATATACGGACCGGGAATTGAGGGGAAAAATCGACCCGATGGAGACCGTGGCGATCGACGCGGACAAGCGCGCCACGTTCCGCGCCAATCCGGGGAACGGTTATGCCATCCGGCTGCTCGACAAGAACGGGAAGGTGTACGCGCGCAGCAACACACGCGCCCTCACGGCCAAGCGCAATCTGGTGGTGCTGCCGATCACGGTGCGGACGAAGGAATCGGAATTTGGCGAGAATGTTCCGGATTT
>CALFYN010000201.1 GCA_937952345.1 uncultured Acidobacteriota bacterium | reverse complement strand
GCAACTCGACGGCCTTGGGAAACGTGACCACTCCGGCGAAGCTGATGTGGAAGCCAAGGGCCAGGCTGCGCCGCGCCTCCGCCGGGCCGCCGCTGAAGCAGTGCATGATGCCCGTGCCCTTCCAGTGCGCCTCCAGGATGTCGAACGTATCCTCCCACGCCTCACGCGTGTGGATGATAATCGGCTTCGCATGGCGCGCCGCCAAATCCAACTGCGCGCGGAACACCTCGCGCTGCACTTCCGGCGGCGAGAAGTTGTAATGGTAATCGAGCCCCATTTCTCCGATCCCCAAAACTTTTGGATGACCCAGCAGCGCTTCGAGCTCCAGAATCGTGCGGTCCGTGGCTTTGGCGGCGTGATGCGGATGCACGCCCACGGTGGCGTAAATGTGCGGGTAGCGCTCAGCGAGCCGGATGCCCGCTTCGAGATCCGGCGGCCCGTTGCCGGTGCCGATGGCGAGCAGCGTTGTCACCCCCGCCTCCAGCGCGCGCTCGATGGCGCCCTCGCGGTCCGCATCGAACTGCGGACCATCGAGGTGGCAATGCGAATCGATGAGGCTCACTTCAGTCTTGCGCCCACCGGCACGTCCTCAAGGAACGCCGCCAGCACCGGCGAACCCCCTTCGAGCGATGCCGCCACGATCATCCCCTGCGACGTCAGCCCCCGCAGCTTGCGCGGCTCCAGATTGGCAACGATCACCACTTTGCGTTGGATGAGTTGCTCGGGCTGATAGGCCAGCGCGATGCCCGCCACGATGCTGCGCGGCTGAGGCTCGCCGATGTCCACGCTCAGGTGCAGCAGCTTGTCGGCGCCCTTCACCTTCTCCGCCGTCAGCACGCGCCCGACGCGCAGATCGACCTTCGTGAAATCGTCGATGGAGATCGACGGCTCAATCGGCGCGATATTCGACGGTGCGGGCTCCGGCTCGGCGGCGGCCGTCTTGCCGAGCAGCCGGTCCTGCCTGGCCTTCTCTTCGAGTTCGGCTTCGATCAGCTTTGGCACGGCGATCTTGGCGTCGATGCGCGGGAACACGCCTTCGGGCAGGCCGATCTTCTGGCCCGCGGGCAACTGGCCCCACGCCGTTTCGCTGATGGCCTGCTTCTCGATGGGCTCCGTCATGCCGAGTTGCGCCCAGATCTTGCGCGTCGAATCCGGCAGAATCGGATGCAGCAGCACGGTGGCGATGCGGCACACTTCGAGCGCCGTGTAGAGCGTCGCATCCAGCGCCTGTTGCGCATCGGCGTCCTTCACCATCTTCCACGGCGCCTGCGTGACGATGAACTTATCGACGCTCGACAGCAGCGACCAGAGCGCTTCCAGGCCCTTAGAGAATTCGAAGTTCTCAAAGCATGTCAGGTATGCCGCGATCGCTTCTTTGGCTTTTGCCGCAACCTCCTCGCCGGTTGGTCCTTCCGCCGCGGGGATGACTCCCTTGCGGTACTGGCTGATCATGTTCAGCGTGCGGCTGACCAGGTTGCCGAGCCCGTTGGCGAGATCGGCGTTGTAGCGCGTGACCAGCGCATCGTAAGTGAAGTTGCCGTCCGAGCCGAACGGGATTTCGCGCAGCAGATAGTAACGCAGGGCTTCGATTCCGATCACGTCCTGAATGGGCGTGGCACGAACGATATTGCCCTTCGTCTTGCTCATTTTCTCGTTGTCAAACAGCAGCCAGCCATGGGCGAAGACGCGCTTTGGCAGCGGCAGATCCGCGGCCATCAGGAACGCCGGCCAATAAATGGCATGGAAGCGGATGATCTCTTTCCCGATCAGGTGAATGTCGGCGGGCCACAGTTCGTCATTGCGTACGGCCGTCAGATACGTGATGAGCGCATCGAACCAGACGTAGAAGATGTGCTTGCCTTCCACCGGCACCGAAATGCCCCACGTCAGATTGGAGCGCGTGATCGACAGATCCGTCAGCCCCTGTTTCACGAAGGACATCACTTCGTTGCGGCGGATTTCCGGCTGCATGAACTCGGGGTGCTCTTCGTAGAGTTTGAGCAGGCGGTCCTGGAACGCCGAGAGCTTGAAGAAGTAGTTCTCTTCGGTGACCGTTTCCGTGGGGCGGCCGCAATCGGGGCAGGGATCGCCGGGCTTGGCTTCGTTGACATAGAGATTGCAGGAAAAGCAATACTGGCCGGTGTAGGAGCCTTTGTAAATCCAGCCGCGCTCGACGCAGCGCTCAAACAGCCACTGCACGGTTTCGTGATGGCGCGGGTCCGATGTGCGAAAGAAACGGTCCACGCCCAGTCCGGTCTTTTCCCAGGTGCGGCGGAACTCTTCGGCGATAATGGCCGCGTAATCGCCGGGCGACATGTTGCGGGCCGCCGCCGCGCGTTCCACGTTGACGCTGTTTTCGTCGCTGCCGGTGGCGAGCACCACTTCATAGCCCTGCATCTGCTTGAAGCGCTTCAAGGCATCGGCAACCATGGTGGTGTAGAAATGGCCGATATGCGGTGCGGCGTTGACGTAATAAATCGGGACCGTAATGTAGTATTTCATCGGGTGTTCTTCAAATATGCGAGATTGGCGTCGGCGAGGATCTGCCGCAGCGGCGTGCCCGTGGCTTCGGCCAGCTTGCGGCAATCGTCGTATTCGGGCGCGAAACTGCCGCCGCCGGAAACCTTCATTCTTATTTTGCCATGCGGCGTGTCCACTGCGACGATCTGGCGCGCTTGCACCCGCCGCTCCGCCTTGTACAGGCGCAGCCCGAGGGTGGATGTTTCGAGGAAGATGATTTCCGCCAGTTGCTCTTGGGCGTGCGGCGTCGCGATTACGCGCAGCAGCGAGCCCTGGCGGTTCTTCTTCATGAGCAGCGGCTCGATAGTGACATCGAGCGCCCCGGCCGCAAACAGCCGGTCCATGGCATAGCCGAGCACTTGCGGCGAACAATCGTCGATGTTCGCTTCGAGCACGGTGACCGTGGTCGCTTCGCTCGCGCTGGTGGATTCGCCGAGCGTGAAGCGCAGGACGTTGGCCTGGATGGGGAAATCGCGATCGCCCGCGCCGTAGCCGATGGATTGGATGCGCATGGGCGGCATGGGCCCGAAGGCCTCGGCGAGCGTCACCGCCAGCGCCGCGCCGGTGGGCGTGGTCAGTTCCATCACCGGGCCCGCGGCATAGATCGGCTTGTCCTTGAGCAGCAATGCCGTGGCTGGCGTAGGCACCGGCAGCACGCCGTGTTCGGTGTTGGCCGTGCCGCTGCCGACATTGATGGATGAACAATGGATGGCGTCTACGTTGAGCAGGTGCAAAGCGAGGCACGCCCCGACGATGTCGCAGATGGAATCCACCGCGCCGACTTCGTGGAAATGGACTTTCTGGATGGTGGTGCCGTGCACTTGTGCTTCGGCCTCGGCGAGGTTCTGAAAGACCTTGATGGAGTTCTGCTTGACGGGGGCCGGCAGTTCCGAACCCTCGATCATGGCGACGATGTGGTGCAGGTGGCGGTGCTTCTTCTGCGGCTCGTAATCGACGTGGAACTTAGAGGCTGTGATGCCCTTGCGGACGGTGCGCTCGCAGCGGAAGGTGGCGCCCGTCTGGAGCGAGGTGAGCCCCGCGGTGAGTGCGTCGAACGGGGCTCCGGCGTCGACGAGCGAGCCGATGCTCATGTCGCCGCTGATGCCGCTGAAGGCGTCCCAGTATCCGATTTTCATGGTGCTATCTTCCAGGATAGCCCGGGCGGGCGGAACGGGGCTTGGGTTCGTTTTGTTGTTTTTTACGCTCTGTCATTTTTGAAAAAGTGTCAGATTTTGTCAAATAATGTAAAGTGCTGCAATCTCGCGCCAGGCGGGTTGTGGGGAGCACTGTCCATCTCATAGTAAC
>CALFYN010000200.1 GCA_937952345.1 uncultured Acidobacteriota bacterium | reverse complement strand
GGATGGTGCACGGAGTCGCCCAGCACTTCCCGTAGTCTTGCCACAGCGCTGTTCAGGTTATTGTCGAAGTCGACGAACACGTCGTCAGGCCACAGCCGGTGGCGGAGTTCCTCGCGAGTGACGAGCCTGCCGCGTTGCTCGACCAAGATTGCGAGCACTTCCAGCGGCCGGCCACGGAGAGGCACGCGCGCGCCACTCTTCAGCAGTTCGCGGCTGGCCAAATTAATCTCGAAGTCCTCGAACTGGAGCCGCTGCATGGGGGTGATCATAAGCCACAGCCGGATTATGTTGTCATCTGTAGCTTACGACCGTGCATTGATCGAGTCAACGGGCACACGAGTTAGCGGTCGCTTACGCAGCGGAAGGTGATGTTGGTGGTGGCGCTGTCGGGGGTGTTGGAGGTGCGGGCGGCGACGCGGTAGCGGTTACAGTAGGAGCGGTGGCAGAGGTAGCTGCCGCCTTTCATGAGGCGCTGGGTGCCGGTGGGAGGTCCGATGGGGTTGGTGCGCGTAGCGGCGATGTGGTAGGTGGGATGGAACCAGTCGTTGCACCATTCCCAGGCGTTGCCGGTGATCGTGTAGACGCCGTAGCCGTTGGGTTCGTAGGAATCGACAGGGCAGGTGCCGATGAAGCCGTCTTCGGCGGAATTGAAGTCGGGGAATTGGCCTTGCCAGACGTTGCAGAGATGACGGCCTTCGGGGGTGAGTTCGTCGCCCCAGGGGTAGATGCGCTGCTCGAAGCCGCCGCGGGCGGCGTATTCCCATTCGGCTTCGGTGGGGAGACGCTTGCCGGCCCATTCGGCGTAAGCGGCGGCATCGTGCCAGGACATGTGGGTGACGGGGTGATGGAGACGGTCGTCGATGGAGGAATCGGGGCCTTCGGGATGCTTCCAGCATGCGCCGTTGACGCGGCACCACCAACTGACCGAGGGGGCGCGGTCGGAGACGATTTCCGAGAAACGCTCCTTGGGGATGTGGAGATGGAAGACGAAGGACCAGCCGAAACGTTCGGATTCGGTTTGATAGCCGGTGTCGCGGACGAATTCGCGGAACCGTTCGTTGGTGACGGGGTAACGATCGATGTAGAAGGGGTCGATGGTGACTTCGCGGATGGGGCCTTCGCCGTCGGCGGGGAATCCTTCTTTGTCCTCGGTGCCCATGAGGAACGTACCGCCGTCGAGATGGATGCGGTCTTCGGTGGAACGGGCGGTGGTGATTTTGCGGGTTTCGGAAAGCTGCTTGCTTTGGGCGAGGGTTTCGGCGCGTTGCTTGGAAGGCACGCAACAGGGGTGCGGCTTTCCGAGGGCGGCGAAGAGCTGGAACTCAGACTTCACGGCTGCGCCTCTTCGAGTTCCACTTCTTCCACTTTGGCGGCGTTCATGAGCTTGTCGAGGAATTGCTCGATGGCGCGCTGGCGTTTCTGCTCGTGGAGGGTTTGGGAGATCTGGCCCTTGACTTCGGAGAGGTCGCGGGTGCCTTCGGGGACGCGTTCGTAGAGCTTGGCGATGTGGAAGCCGAAGGGGGAGCGGAAGATGGGGCTGACTTCGCCGGGCTGCATGGCGAAGACGACGTCCTCGAACTCTTCGACCATCTGGCCACGGGGGAAGAAGCCGAGATCGCCGCCGCGGCCGGGGCAATCGGAGAGCTTGTCAGCGAGCTCCTCGAAGGTGGCTCCGGCCTTGAGTTCGGCTTCGGCCTGTTCGATGGCGGCGCGGGCGGCGGCCTCGTCGGTGTTCTCATCGATATTTTTTACGATGTGGGCGGCATGGACCGCCTCGGGTGTGGCAAACTGTTCCTTGTTCTTGAGGTAGTAATCGGAGATGTCTTTATTTTTGGGCGGCGCCACTTTGGCGGAAACCTTGCCGAGGAGTTTTTCGACCCGGTACCGGGTGATCAACTCCTGCTGGAGCTTGTCGTCGCCGAAGGGGAAGACGCAGCCGGATTCGCCGGGGGACTGCTCACGGATTTCGGACATCATGTTTTCGATGACGCCTTCGGGGATGGGCTCGGTGTCGCGGAGCGCTTCCTGGCGCAGGACGGTGCGCTCGACGATGTTTTCGCGGGCCCAGAGTTTGACGCGGGTTTCCACTTCGATGGGGGAAGCCTGGGCCATCTCTTCGACGAGGCGGGGCCGGATGAGGCGCTCTTCTTCTGTGATGACGGATTCGAGGACGGGTTCGCCGTTGATACGCAATGCCATGAACCAACATCATACGACAGGGCGTGTGGCGAGTCCTAACAGTGTAGGCCGGCGGGCGCGCCGCCGATAGTAAGGTTGAGAGATTATGGCCAACGGACGGAAGCGGAGCATCTGGAGCGCGGGCGCGCTCGCTCTGCTGGCCTTTGCCGCGCGCGGGGAAAACGTCCGGTATTCCTTTGAATATTACGGGCAGGAGCACGGACTGGCGTCGTCGCTGGTGCGGTGCATGACTCAGGACCGGACGGGGTTTTTGTGGGTGGGGACGCCGATCGGGCTGTTTCGCTGGGACGGCTTCCGGTTCCGGCAATACACGAAAGCCGACGGGCTGCCGGAGAACAGCGTGCGGTCACTGCATGTGGATGGGGAAGGCACGCTGTGGGCGGGGACAACCAAGGGGATTGCGCGGCGGGAAGGCAGCCGGTTTGCGATGGCATCGGATGCCGGGCTGGAAGTGCACGGGCGGATGAGTATCGGATCGGACCGCAATGGGGTTGTGTACGCGGCGTCGCGGCGCGGGCTGCATGTGCGGCGCAAGGGCGGGCGGTTTGAACCGTTGCGGTTGGGGCAGGATATCGACGATAGCGACATCGCCGGGTTGTGGGTGGAGGAGGATGGTGCGCTGTGGTTCGGATGCGGGAAGGGGATTTGCCGCTGGGATGGCGGGAAGCTGGCGCGTTTCGGGATAGGGGAAGGGGTGCCGGAGGACCGTTACGGCGGGTTTGACCGCGATGGACGGGGGACGCTGCTGGCGCGGGGCGGTGGCGGGATTCTGGCACAGGATCCGCGCTCGGGGCGGTTCCGGATGGAATTGCGGGAAGCGGGCGAGGGATCGCTGCAGTTGCTCGGCGGAACGCGCGGACGGGTGTATGCGCCGGGTTGGAACGGGTTGTGGATCCGCGATGGATCGGGCCAGTGGAGCCGGATCACCGAGGACAACGGGTTGCCGGCGAACCGCATTAATGTGGTTTGGGAAGATCACGAACGGAAGCTGTGGCTGGGGTTTTCCGACTTCGGGATTGCGCGCTGGCGGGGCATGGGCGATTGGAAGGGATGGACGCGCGGGAATGGATTGCCGGGTAATGCCATCAGCGCTGTAGTGGAGACCGAAGGCGGGAAAACGTGGATCGGCACCAGGGAAGGGGTGACGGTTTACGATGGGCACGGGTTCCGGGCGGTGCCGGAGCTCTGGGGCGCCAATATCCGGGCGATGGCCGAAAGCAGGGACGGCTGGGTTTGGATTGCCGTTCAGGAGAGCGGGTTGTGGCGGGTGCACGAGAAGACGCTGGCGGCGGAGCGGATGGGACTGGGGCAGGGGATCGACCCGAGCCAGATTCTGGGGTTCCTGGCGAGCCGGGACGGATGGCTGTATGTGAGCAGACGGCAAGGTGTCTGGCGGGCGCGGATGGATGGCGGGGCGGTGCGCTTCGAGCCTGCGTTGGGGGACATTCTTAAACCCGGCGAGCAGATCTATGTGATGCGGGAGGACGACCGCGGCAGGATGTGGCTGGGCGGGACACGCGGGGTGCTGCTGCGCGACGGGGCGGTTTGGCGGCGCTTTGGCGAGAAAGATGGACTGCTGGACCGCACCGTGGTGGTGCTGGAACCGGCGGACAACGAAGTGTGGTT
>CALFYN010000199.1 GCA_937952345.1 uncultured Acidobacteriota bacterium | reverse complement strand
GTTGACGGCGCCAAGGATGGAGACCGGCTGGCTGCCGAATTCGACGACGCTGATGGAAACCACGGGGTGTCGAACCTGGGTTTCGAGGCGTTTGGCGATTTGGGTTTTGAGTTCGTCGACGGTCAAGCCTCCGGCAGTGATGGAGCCAATGAGGGGGAGGTCCACGGCTCCGTTGAGGTCGATGCGGACGGGCTTGTCGAACTCGGCTTCGAGGCCCAGGGCCCAGATGCGGATCTGGTCGTCGGGACCGAGGACGTATGCTGAGGGCGTTGACTGGTGGGTGACGGACTGCGAGAGAGCGGGAAACGCGGCGAGTGCAATCAGGAGGGAGAAAAGAGAGCAATATTTCACGTGGACACCTCTTCGCGCTTGGAGGCACGCCTTGCACGGGAGATTCAGGCGGCCTGGTTGATTGGAAAAATCCAATCACGTTCCATTTCGACAGCCACGGAACGCTGGAGCAGTGGGACGGAAACGACGAGGCGGAAGCCTTTGGATGCGTTCAGCACGATACCGCTGAGTCCGCAAAGCGGCCCTTTGTCGATTCGCACACGGACTCCTTTTTGCAGGAATGGCCAGGGCAATGCGGCGAGGCCGCTTCCGATGATGGATTGAATGGCTTGGATCTCATTGTCGCCGACAGGGCACGGTTTTCTGTCGACGCTGACGATCTGGATGACACCGGGAGTGGTGAGGATGGGCAACAACCGGCTGGCGGGTGAAAAGCGGCAGAACAGGTAGCCGGGGAAGAGTGGCAGGAAGCGCACCTTTACCCGATCGGACCATTGTTTTCGCGCCTGGTAAAGGGGGAGAAAGACTTCGTAGCCTTTCTGCTGCAACGCCGCGGCAACGGCGGTGGCCAACCGGGTGCGGACGCGGATGGCGAACCACAGTGGGTGGCTGTTTTGAGGGGTCGGGGACTGATTGGATTCGCTTGAAGCCGGCAGCATCATGAAGTACTCCGTTTGATGCTTATGTCCGCATGCTGCCGCCATTCGAGACCCAGGTTGTGACGGTCCATGCAGGACGACACGAACTGGGCCGAGAAGTTGCCAGCACGCGGAGCCTGGAAAGCAGTTTCGGCTGGCGATTGGCCAACTTCAACTTCAAGGTACGATCGTGTGACGCTGGAGGGTACTGGGAATTTACCTAGGTATGAGACAAAGGTAATCGCCTCAGAGATTAAGGCGAGATGCATTAGATTGCGGGAGACAGAATACCTTCACGTATTTTGGTGGGGACCGATGCGTGGGGTAGTGAGACGGGATTGACGTGAAGGTTTGTCTCCTTCCGCAGGTCGCATTGGGATGCCTTGATCCGCCGTCCTCGGCACGCTGCAGGATCCGCGACGCGGTCGCACCGGCAGCGAGCATGGTCATCGGTCTTGCAGGGGAAGGCGGACAGGCACACCTGGCGGGCCGTTGCCCCAAACCGCTATGGAAGGGTTTTGAATACGGCGCGGCCTTCGGTGAGTGGCAGCACTTCCTGAACCAGTGTCAGCAGGAATAGGCCGGGTTCTTCCATCATCGGCACGTGGGCGGAGCGTTCGAGAGTGATGAAACGCTTGTGCGGTGCCACGATTCTTTCGAAGGCGGCCTTCGATGGCTGGTAGGGCGTGTGCAGATCGTAGCGACCCATGATGACGATGACCGGGATCTTGTAGGGATTGCCACCTTGAGCGGCATCGGCTGAACGCCCGTTGGCCATGACCGTGCGCGAGAACCATGGAGCGGCGGAGGCATGCGCGTCGAGATCGGCCTGGGTGTAGTCGGGCGACCATTCCGGCAAGGCGAAGAGCAGGTCGAGCTTGGATTTGCCGTACCAGCCACCATTGAAGGCGCGTGCCCACTTGCGGACGAGAAGGATATTCTTCATGTTGCGCGTGGGACCGGAGTAAGGTGCAATGGACTGCAGTTCACGCAAGGCTTCCTGGTTGCCGGACCTAGTGGCTAACTCGATCAGCCGCTGGTAGAGATAATCCTCTCCGCCGTCGCCTTGCTGGCCGACTCCGACATAAGCGTGCAGCCATTCGGGCCGGCGATGGGCCAGCGCGATGCCAACCCAACAGCCGTAGGAGTAACCCATTACGACGATTTTTTCCTTGCCCAACCGCTTGCGAATGTAGGCTGCTACTTCCTCGGCGTCGGCGACGATTTGATCCGTCTTCAATGTCGGCGCCAGGGCGGTGCGGTCAGTAGTGGCGGCGTTTTTGCCGATGCCGCGCTGGTCCCACTGCACGACGGTGAAGAAGTCTTCCCAGGGCGATTGATAAGCCCACGTGAGCGGCATCATCGGGGACCCAGGACCGCCGTGAATGAACAGCAGCACCGGATTGGCACGATTGCGCCCGCGGATAGAAAGCCACTGGCGTGTGCGGCCGACGGTCACCTCCTCCAGGGCTTCGATTCCCTCGGGGGTGTGAATGCGGCGCAGTTCGGCGAGGCGAGCGGTGATGTCGTCGCGGTTCGGAACGGTCTTCGCCGATTGCGCTTCGAGCGGTGTGCCGATGATGAGGAGGAGTAGTGCGGCTAGGGCAGCAATTCGATCCACGCGATGTTCCCTTCGTTGGTGATTTGGACAAGGCACAGGCGGGATCCGCTATTGCCGAGGATGCGGTAGCGGCGATGGGAGACGCTGCCGTCCTCTTCCGGTCTGCCGCCGCGTTCGATCCCGTGGATGGAGCCGATGGGCCGGAGCGCTTCGCGCACCTCCTGAATCCGAGCCCTGAGTTGCGGATTTCCTTCGATCTCCGCGTGGCCGGCCAGCACGTTCTGGACGTAGGCGGGGGTCTGCTGTGCTTTCGCCATTGCACTATCGTAGTCTTGTCGTCGACGTATCGGGCGATGTGCGTTTTGAATCCCTGCCACGAGCCGCCATGCTCGATGAGCCGGCGGCTACCGGACAGATGCAACATCCAGCCAAAGCCATACGCGTAGGACCGTCCGTTGTTCAATTTGACGGCTGTCCACATTCGGCGAGGGTGGCCGGTTACAGGCTGCCGTCGGCGGTGGCGCTCAAACCGGGAGAAATCCATGGCTGGTTTTGAATCTCACCGTTGACGATGCGATAGCCGGAGGCACGGTTCGGGATGATGTCCGCCTCCGTGACGACACGGGCGGTTGTCATACCGAGCGGCCGGAAGATCCGATCCTGGAGGAACTCGCCATAGAACTTGCCGGTGACCTTGCTGATGAGCACTCCGAGCATCACATAGCCGAGATTGCTGTAGCTCCAACGCTCGCCGGGTTGGAATGCGAGTGGGGTTTTGGCGGCCAGTTGGATCAATTCGTTCTCGGTATAGTCCCGGCGGAAATCGAAACCCGGCGGATAGCCGGTTGTGCCGGTGGTGTGCGTCAACCCTTGACGGACCGTGATGTGGCGCCAATGCGAAGGGGCTGTATCGGGGAAGTATCGGGTAATGGGATCGCCCAGACGGATCTTGCCATCTTCCACGAGCAGCATCAGCGCGGTTGCGGTGAATTGCTTGCCCATCGATCCGGACTGGAACACCGTATCGGGCTTCACGGGCACCTGATGCTCGATGTTGGCCGCGGCGATGCCGAGGCCGGCAGGAAGCAGGATGATGGCAAGGACGGAGGTGCGCAGGCTCATTATTTTCCCGTTCCGAGCCGGTAGATGAGCACTGCGGCGCGTTTTCCCTGGCGGGTCACTTTCGTCAGGTCGATCCACTCGCCGGGAGCGTGCGCGCCATCGCCGATTGCGCCGAGTCCGGCGAGTCCTTCGATCTTGTCCGTGACGAAGGCGATGTCGCCGGCGCCGCGCCGCATGGGGTCGAGTTCGGGCATCTCGGGCAAGTCGAGATCGCGATTGACGGCGTTCAACCGGGCGAGCAGAGCGCGGTTGCGTTCGGGGGCCATAGGCGGGAAACCGTCGCGAAACTCGATGGAAGCGGTGGCGCCGGGCAGGTGGCGCGCGACGATGGCGCGCATCCTGTCTTGAACGCGGCGATTCTGATCGAGGGAGATGGTCCGCAGTTCTCCGGCGACGAAGGCATGCTCTGGGATGATGTTGAACTTGCCGGCGACGGTTCCGTTGCTCTCATCCTCGGACTGGCTGGCACGTGCGCCGGCCATGACCATGCCGGCGTTGAAGGTGAGGAAAGGTTCGCGGAGTTCTTCGCGAAACGCGTTGAGTATGCGTGCGATTTCGAAAGCCGCCCCATGGCCCATTGCCTCAGAGAAGATCTGGCTGGAGTGGCCGGTTTTTGCCTGGACACGAATCACCCAGTCCTGCACCCCGCGGCGGCTGGTGGAACCGTAGTCTTTGCCGTCGATGGCGATGCCGGGTTCGAACTCGAGGGCGAGGTCGCTGTTCGCTCCGGCTTCAATGAGCGGACGCCTCGCCTCGCCGAGCGGCAAGCCGGGATTCTCTTCGTCGCCTGTGAGCGCGATACGGAGGGCGATGCGGTCGAGAACGCCGGAGGCGCGTAGCGCACGCAAGGCGGAGATCATCACGGCGAGACCACCCTTTGTGTCTTCCGTGCCGGGCCCTACGGCGCGGGTACCCTGGCGCATGAATCTCTGAAAGGGGCTGTCGGGTTCGAACACGGTGTCCATGTGGCCGATCAACAGAATCCGCTTGCCAGTTGTTCTCCGCGGCGGGTTCGATTCGACGATGATATGCCCGGCGCGGCCTACGCGATCCATGGAGACGAACAGCGGTTTCAGACCAATCTCGCGCAGTTCGGCTTCAAGGACACGGGCAACCGTGCGCACGCCGGCCAAGTTCATTGTGCCGCTGTTGATATTCACCAATTTCTCGATCAATGCGATGGTGCGCTGTTCTTCGGCATCGATGGTACGCACAATGGTCTGTTCGACGGGATCAGGCGTTGTCTGCGCGGACATCAGGAAGGGAAGAAGGAGTGGCGTGATCCGAGGGATGCGCATGATGGATCTTTAGAAGGCGGAGTATAGCATTGTTGACTTGGACCGCACTATAATTCCAGCTTTAGAGATGGTGTTGCCCGCACTAGTGGCGCTGCTGTTGGTGACTGCTCCCGCCTTTGCGCTGGACCCCTCGTTACGGATGTCGCAGTACGCCAAGCGGCACTGGCATGTGGAGGATGGGCTGCCACAGAGTTACGTTTCGTCCATCGCCCAGAGCAAAGATGGCTACTTGCTGGTGGGCACCTCGGGTGGTGCGGTGCGATTCGACGGGATGCGATTCAGTCCACTCCTGATCCATCCGGACGCCGGCGCAGTGCAGCCGTGGATCAACATCGTCCGCGCCGATGCGGCGGGCCTTATCTGGATCGCTACTCGCAACAATGGTTTGTTCCGGTATGGGGAACAGCGGACGCCAAAGGTGGAGAGCAAGTCGAGCATCAACTTCAGCCAACTGATCATTGCCAGAGGGAGTGGAATTCTGGCGGGTGGCCCGGCCGGCGTATGGCGGCTGAAGGAGGAACGCGCGGAGCGGATCGCACAACCGGGGAGCGGCAATCTCGAGTGGAATGGCTTGTTGGAACTGCCGGATGCGAATGTGCTCGCCGCGACCAGCGGGGGGCTTTTGCTGGTGACGGATGCCGAGGTTCGGACGTTGTTGCCCGCGGACGCACCCTGGGGGCATGCGCTATCGCTGGCGTTAGGGCGGAGTCACGTCTGGGTGGGGACATCGAAGGGCCTGCTACGTGCGCCGATTGAGCGCATTGACTCACTGGCGCCTGTTGGCGGAGTTCCTGGTCCGGTGGTGGCTGTGCAGCAAGACCGAGACGGGGTGGTTTGGGCGGGGACGTGGGGCAGAGGCCTCTATCGGATTTCGGGGGAGAAAAGCGAAGGCTGGACCAGCCGTGACGGTCTGGCGGATGACTTCGTGCATGCGCTTTTCGAGGACGGCGAAGGCAGCCTGTGGATCGGTAGCCGTGGCGGTCTCAGCCGCTGGCGCAGCGGGCCGGTGTCCTCCTTTGGTCCTGCCGAGGGTGTCGAGGGCCAGTTCGTCTCCGCCGTGACAGGCGATGAGCGCGGCATATGGCTGGGAACATGGCGCAGTGGTTTGTACAAGATCGAGGGGGACAGGGTTCGCAAGGTTCCGGTCCCATTCGATGAGATGCAAGCGACGGTTCGATCGCTGGCGGCGGCGCCGGATGGAACATTGTGGATGAGCGACGACTGGCACCAGCAACTGCTGTGCTGGAGCCGTGGCGGCTGGCGGAAATACACACAAAAGGAGCTAGGCTATCGGCCGGCCGTTCGCACGATCGCGGTGGACAAGCAAGAGGGCTTATGGCTTGGCGATCAGCGGGGTTTGTTTGCGTATCCGGCGGGCAAGCCGGCAATGAACGCCACGCGTCACCTTCCAGGACAAGTCATCAATGCACTGCTGGTAGGGCGAGACGGCAGGGTCTGGGCTGGCACCGCCGGCGGACTTTGGAAGCAGGAGCGGGGCAGCTTTGTGAAAGTGGAGGGGCTGCCGCATCCGGCGGTGACAAGTCTGTTTGAGGATTCCGAGGGCCGCGTGTGGATCACTACCGGAGCTGCCGGAGTCGCATTAGCCACGGCCGGCGGCGTAAAGGCACTGGATCAGCGGCATGGGTTGCGCCAGGCTCCGGTTCACTCCGTGCTGGACGATGGCCGGAAGGCGATCTGGCTCTCGACGTCAGGGGGCATTTTGCGCGTGCCCAGTGAACAGGTGAGCGAGTTGCTGGCGGGGCAGCGCGGAAAACTGGATCCTGCGCTCATCGGCATCGACGAAGGGATGCGCACGATCGAATGCCAGAACGTTGGGCAACCCGCGGCATGGAAGGACTCGCGTGGCGATTTATGGTTCACAACGGCGCGGGGGTTGGTGCGGGTGCGGCCGAGCGAGTGGCGGGCATCCCCGGAGCCTGTGGTCGCACCGGAATCCGTCGTATCGGTTCAGCGGACACATGCGGTTCAATTCACGGCTCCGCGTCTTGTAGCGCCGGAACGACTGGAGTTTCGCTACCGGATCCCGGGGTTACAGCAGGAATGGGTGCCGGTGGGAGGAGGGCGCGATCTGCGGTTTGAAAGCCTGCCACCGGGCGAGTTTCAACTGCTCATTGCGGGGCGCGATATGGGCGGGAACTGGGGGCCGCCAGCGAGCATAACACTGAATCAACCGCCGCTGTTTTATCAGACGTGGTGGTTCCGCCTTGGTCTTTTGTCCGGGGCTGCGGCAATGCTCTGGATGGCCTACCGCTGGAGAGTTTTCATTTTGCGCGCCCGCTACGATGCGGTTCTGATGGAGAGGAACCGAATTGCACGGGAGTGGCACGACACCTTGGTAGCAGGCTTTTCGGCGATCTCATGGCAATTGAACACAGGCTTGAAGCGGGTTTGGGACAAGCCGGCTTCGGCGGCGAATGCGTTGGAGATCGCGCGGCGGATGGTGGACCATTACCGGACTGAAGCGCGCCAGGTGATTTGGGATTTGCGCCGCGACGCACTGGACGATGAACATCTCGCGGATGCAATCACGGCGGCGCTTGGCGAGATCGTGCGGGGGCATGAAATTGAACACAGTGTTACCGTGGGGGGCGTTCCCCGGCGCCTTGATCCGGAGTTGTCGCGCAATCTGATGCGCATCTGTCAGGAGGCTGCCCTCAATGCGGTGCAGCACGGCGCCCCGACGCGCATCGACGTGCGGCTGGAGTTCAGCCCGAGCCAGTTGCAAATACGGATTGCGGACGACGGCAGCGGCTTTGAACCGGCCAGCGTGCCCGCCGGGCACTTCGGGTGCGCCATCATGAAAGAGCGCGCCGAGCGCTTCTCCGGACATCTTGCCGTGGACGCAAAGCCCGGGGCCGGCACGGTGGTTTGTGCCGTCGTGCCAATCGGGAAGCCGGCCAATCACGGAGATCCGCGGGATGCTTAAGATCTTGATCGTCGAGGACCAGTACTTCGCAAGGCTTGCACTGCGGACGGTGATCGACTCCCGGGATGATATGCGGGTGGTGGCGGAAACGGCCAAAGGCGCCGAAGCGGCCGGGTTGTTCCGCAGTAACCGGCCGGACGTGGTGATTGTGGATCTGAAGCTGCCCGACGTGTCCGGTTTCCTTTCGATTCGCCAGATCCGGGCCGTCGATCCGGACGCACGGATTGTCGTGCTTTCAAATTACGACGGGAGCGAAGATATTTATCGCGCACTGAACGAGGGTGCGCTGGCCTATCTCACGAAGGACGCCAGCGATGACGATCTGCTGGAGGCGATCCTTGCCGTCAACGGCGGCCACCAATATCTGCCGCGGAACATCGCGAAACTGTTGCGGGAGCGTTTCCCTGCGGTGGAACTCACGGATCGGGAAGGGGCAGTTCTGCGGCTGCTTGCCGAGGGGTTCAGCAACCAGGAGATCGGCGACCGGTTGGGGATTGCCGAGAAGACTGTGCGGAGCCACATGGGGCGGGTGTTCGACAAGCTGGGCGTGGAGGACAGAACGCAGGCGGTGCTGGAGGCCATCCGGCGGGGATTCGTCCACCTGAAGTGAACAGACAAGTTTTGGGACATTTGTCTCAAGACAAATCCCGCGCATTGCTTTAGTATCCGGAGCAGGATGTCCATTACACGCCGGAATCTTGTATCCGCGGCGCTCGGAGCCGCGGCATCCCTGCGTGCCCAGAGGCTTTCGGCCGCCGGTGATACGAACATAGGCTTCAAGGCCGACGTTCTGCCGCAGCGGTCCGAATGCGGAGTGGGCGCGCTGATGCCGTGGGCCGACGCGCTTTGGGCGGTGACGTACAACAGCCACATGAAGGCTACCGGAACAGGGTTGGGATTGTACCGGATCGATGAGACCCTCAAGTCGGAGAGGGTGCATCTTCACGATGGCACTCACGCTAACCGTCTGATTCATCGTGAATCGAACCAATGCTTCATCGGGCCATATGTGATCGACGCGAAAGGGAACTGGAAGCACATCCCAGCTCTGGACGAATACCGGTTGACCTCGACCATGCGGCATCTGACGGACCCGGCCAATCGGATCTACTACCAGAGCATGGAGGGCCACTTCATCGAACTCGATGTAGCGACGCTGAAACCACGTGTACTGTTCGATCTCCGGAAAGAGATGCAGATTGCGGCGCGGCCTCACTTCAAGGGCGGTTTTACGGGCCAGGGGCGGGTGGTGGTGACCAACAACGGCTTTTACAACTTTGGGGAGACGCAGGCGGGGCTGTTCGAATTCGACGGCAAAGCGTGGAACCGGCTGTCGAACAAGCCGCACATGGACGTGGCGGCGCGCCAGGACATGGGGCGAGTGCTGTTCGCTACCGGGTGGGATGAAGCATCCGCACTGCTGTGGGCTTTGGTGGAAGGCAAGTGGCAGCGCTACCGGCTGCCGAAGGCGACGCATGCCATGACACACGCGTGGCAGACCGAATGGATGCGCATTCGGGAGGTGGAGACGGAACATTTCCTGATGGACATCCAGGGTATGTTCTATGAACTGCAGCCCATTGCGTTCGAGGGCCGGCTGTGGGGTGTGAAGCCGATCTGCCAGCACTTGCGCATCATCCCGGATTACTGTGCATTCCGCGGCATGTTCACGGTTGGCGGCAACCAGACGTCACCGAACCGGGACAACAACGCTCTGGGCGGACAGCCGCAGTCGGGAATCTGGTTCGGCAAGACGGATGACCTTTGGAATTGGGGGCAACCGCGCGGATGGGGCGGCCCCTGGTGGAAGGCGAACGTGAAGGCTGGAGTGCCATCGGATCCCTACCTGCTGACAGGCTTTCCGCGCAAGATGCTGCACATTAGTTCCGACCGCTCGGTGACGGTCA
The DNA here is from genome assembly GCA_937952345.1 of uncultured Acidobacteriota bacterium. Classification (GTDB taxonomy): domain Bacteria; phylum Acidobacteriota; class Terriglobia; order Bryobacterales; family Bryobacteraceae; genus CADEFT01. The sequence continues at coordinate 17,335 of CALFYN010000199.1, read as the reverse complement.
ACCTGGAGATCGATTTCTTGGGAAGCGGCGATTGGCATCGCTATGAGCGGATCAAGGTGCCCGTGGAAGGGTATGCGAAGCATGTCTTCCCGGATGCGTTTTCGGCCCACTGGATGCGGCTGACGGCCGACGCCGACTGCACCGCATCGGCATCGTTCTTTTTTGTTTGAGGTGAATCCATGTTGCCCAGCACGACGTTTCCATACTTTCTGCGGACAGCGGTTATTGTTGTTCTCAGCTCCATGCTCTGCCAGGCACAGGACGCGGCCGGCCGCGTGGCGGGGTTTGTGTCCGATCCGACCGGCGCCGCGGTTCCCAACGCCGCTGTCGCCGTGACTAACGTCGACACGGGGATTGTGTGGACAACGGAAACAGAAGCCGATGGGAGCTACACTGTCCGCGGGTTGCCGCTCGGGCGCTATGCGGTGCGTGTCTCGAAAGCTGGATTCACGACGGCGGTGACGTCGCCGAGCACGATGACGATCCATCAGACTCTTCGCATCGACGTGAATCTGGCGGTGGGGGAGGTGCAGGCCACGGTGTCCGTAAACACCGAGGCGCCGCAGGTGGAGACGGTCAATCCAACGCTGGGCGGCACGGTGATCGGTTCCCTGATCCAGAACCTGCCGCTGAACGGGCGCAATACACTTGATTTGGCTCTGACGCAGCCTGGGGTGCAGGCCGCCGCCCAAGGTTCAGGCCGGGCCGGGACGTTTTCCGTGGCGGGAGGCAGACCCGATGCGGTGGGGTATCTTCTGGACGGGGGCAACAATACAGCCATCAACCTGAACAACGTCGTCTTCAATCCGAACCCCGACATGGTGGCTGAGTTTCGCATCCTGACCAACAACTACACGGCGGAGTTTGCCCGCGCCGGCGGTGGCATTGTCAGCGTCGTTACCCGGTCAGGCACGAATGCGCCTCACGGCAGCCTGTTCAACTTCTTCCGCAACGAACTGCTCAATGCGAACTTTTTTTTCGCCAACCGGGTGGGCCTGAGCCGGACTCCACTCAAGCGAAATCAATACGGCGGCACGATCGGCGGCCCGGTGAAGCGAGACAAGTTGTTCTACTTCGTTGGATACCAAGGGCAGCGGCAGCGAACAGCCGGCCAGACTCCCGACATTCGCGTTCCCACTCCCGCGGAGGCAGCGGGCGATTTCTCCCATTCCGGTCCCGGCGGAACGCCTGACCGGGCTGTCGTGGCCTTTCTGGCGCGGAGACCATTCTATGCGCTGGATGCCTCGCGGGGCATCATCAATCCCGCTCGTATTGATGGGGTGGCAAAGGCATATCTGACGAACAACCTGGTGCCGACGTCGGAGACGGGGTTCCTGAGCGCTCGTGCGCCTTCGGCGCAGGATACTGGTGAGTACACGGGAAGAGCCGACTATTACGCGAGCCAGAAGGATACGTTTGCGCTCACGCTGGGCAAGTCCAACCAGGAAGGGCTGGCGCCGTTCTCAGGCGCCAATGTTCCCGGCTATTCAGTCTCTTCCGGGAATGAACGCTGGTTCGGCAACCTGACCTACACGCGAGTCATCAACGCCAACCTGGTCAACCAGGCCCGATTCACCGCGCAACGCTATGTGGCGATTTCCCAGCGTGCCTCCGATGCCCGGGCCCAGAGCTTCACTCCGGACAAGCTAGGAATCGAAATCAACTCTGACCTTCCGGTGGGACCGACGGCGATGATGTTCGACAACGGATTGCGGGTTGGATTCGACATCAACGGTCCTGGCTGGGGTGCGGATAACAGTTACACCTGGACCGACACCATCAGCTGGCAACGGGGCGCGCATAATGTGAAGGCCGGGTTCCTGTTTAGCCCGCAGCAGAATAATTCGCAGTATGGATATGCCACGGTGGGTGCCTTTACGGTGAACTCCTCCGTTGGGGCGGGAAACGCCATCGCGAACTTCCTGCTTGCACTGCCTTTCGAGTTTTATCAATACCCGAACGGGATCACGAACTTTCGCACGAGAGACTATAACTTCTTCGTGCAGGATGAATGGAAGGTGAACCGCCGATTGCATCTGACGTTCGGTGTGCGCTACGAGTACGGCACACCACTGCGTGAGACATCTGGCCGGACATTCAACTACTTGCCGGGCGTGCAGTCGACGGTATTTTCCAAGGCGCCACGTGGTCTGGTGTTCCCGGGCGATGCGGGGGCTCCCACGGGGCAGTTCTTCCCGGACAAGAACAACTGGGCGCCGCGGCTCGGGTTTGCGTTTGATCCGTTCGGCGACGGCAAGACCAGCATTAGAGGCGGTGGCGGCGTGTTCTTCGACCGTCTGCGAGGACAGTCAGTGACCTGGAACAACGGCGTTCCGCCGTTCTATGCGGCATCTTACATCTACTATGGGGGAGACGCGGCTCCGTTCTCGCCACCGAGTCCGTACTTCGCACAACCGTACGCCTCAAAGAATGCGCCGAATCCGTTTCCGTCGACTGCTCCGCCGAGTGATCTGGACTTCGCGGCCAAGGGGTATCTGCCTTACGGCACAAGTAGCGTGTTCGTGAATCCGAATCTGCGCACCCCATATTTCTACCAGTACAGCTTGAGCGTACAGCGGCAGTTGGCGGGGGGACTGGCTGCCGACATCAGCTATGTCGGCAACAACTCCCACAAGCTGCTTTCGTATATGGATCAGAACCCGTTTCCGATCGGCGGAAACTGCCGTATCTGGAATTTGGCCAACCAGATTGGCACACGGTGTCCCGCCGGCTTTGCCGCCGGCACGACGATCGACAATGTCGCCAAGAGCAATTACAACGGCTTGCTTGCCAGTCTGACCAAGCGGGTCAGCGGTGTCCAGTACACCGGCAATCTCGTGTTCACGGCCAGCTATACGTGGTCGCACTTCATCGACAATTCTTCGGGATGGAGTGAAGCCAGCGGCACGGTTCCTTTCTACAATCACAACCAGTTCCGGGCATCGTCGGATTTCGATCGCCGGCAGCGGTTCGTGTTCAGCGGCGTGTGGGATCTGCCCGCTTTGGGAAAAGCTCCAGCAGTGTTGGCGAAGGGCTGGTCACTCTACCCGATCCTCACATTCACTGAGGGAGACCCGCTGGACATACGTTCCGGGTTGCAGGGCAATTTCAATACTCCCGGACCTTCCGGTGCGGGGGATCTGGGGCTGATTCGCGCCAACCAGGTAGTTCCCAAAGTGAAGACGAACAGCAGGCCGCAGAATACAGGCTTGCAGTACTTCAGCCAAAGCGATTTCGCCCGGCCGCCAGCGGCGAGCGCCTATCCGGCGGGATCGTACGGAACCTATGCACGCAACAGCATCACGGGTCCGGGGACGGCCAATGTGGATCTGGCACTTGGCAAGACGTTCGAGGTGTACGGCGAGAGGTTAAAGGGAACCTTCCGCGTCGAGTCGTTCAATCTGTTCAATCGCACGAATTTTACCCGTGTCAACACAGCTATACGGCAGCCAACGTTCGGACAGGTGATCGCATCGGCTTCCCCGCGCATCCTTCAACTCGCGCTACGGTTTAGCTTTTAGTCTAGGAGAGGAGTGCGCACGCCTGTTCCTGTGGACACCATCACCGTTTTCGCGCCGGGCAGCTTTTGTGGCGTGCCTGGCAGCGCTCATTTTTCCATGCGCTGGGGCGGCACAGGAACGGCTGCTGGTATTTGGGAAAGTATTCACTGCAAATCCGCAACAGCCCTATGCGGAAGCGGTGGCTTTGCGGGGCGATACGATCGTTGCGGTGGGCAGCCATGGGGAAGCCGCAGGCGCTGTATCGGCCGCGGCTGAAATTGTCGATTTGGGCGGCAACACGCTGCTGCCCGGTTTGATCGACAGTCACGTTCATCCTGTGGAGGGCGGGCGCATGCTGCGGGCCGCCGATGCCGGTGGGAAGATCGTGAGCGTCGTAGGGCTTGCCGCCTTCGCCTCGGAAGCGCTGAAGACCGGCCGAGGTGTGCGCGGCGACGTGCTCGAGATTGTTGGGGTACCGCTTTCGGCTTGGTCGCACGTCAACGAATTGAATCGTCGGTTCAACGAAGGGGCGTTCGCCTCGCGTGCGGTATTCCTGTTCGGACTGGACGGGCACACCGGCTGGGCCAACCGGACCATGAGACAGAAGGCCAGGCTGGATCGGGCCTTTCTTGCGCAGTTGAGCGAAGCCGAGCGCAAGAACTACGGCGTCGATACGGATGGGAACCCGCAAGGTTTTGTGATGGAGGCAGGAGTTGGAGTAGTACGGCGCGCCATCCCAAGGCCGTCGGAGCGCGATGTCATCGAAAACGGACGTGTGGGGATTCAACACCTGCACAGCTTTGGAATCACGTCCTGGATTGATGCGGGTGCGCGGCGGGGCATTCTCGCCATCTATCGTGCCCTGGCGGCCCGTGGGCATCTCACCGGGCGAGTTGCGGCGTTCGTCCCGCTCAACCCGGATTCGGCCCAGCTTGATGCTGAGCAACTCCAACAGGCGCTGGCACTGCGGAAGGAGTTCAGCGGGGTGTCGGGGCTCACCGTGAGCGGAGTGAAGGTATTCGCCGATGGAGTGGCGGAGCATCCGGCGCAGACCGCCGCCATGTCGACGCCTTATTTGGGTACCGGCGGCAAGCGCGGCGACTTACTGTTCGCCCCCCGCCAGTTCGCCGATGTCTGCACACGGGCGGATCGCGAGAAGCTGATTGTGCATGTGCATGCGATTGGAGATCGTGCCGTCACTGAAGCGCTGAACGGGATCGAAGCAGCCAGGAATGCGAATGGCAATAGCGGTCTACCTCACACCATCACGCACCTGCAGTTCATCCATCCGGCTGATTTCCCACGATTCCGGCAACTGGGTGTGGTGGCGGCCTTCCAACTTCTCTGGGCTTCGGCCGGTGCTGACACAATCGACCTCGTGCAACCCTACGTTGTTCCGGAGATCTATCGCTGGCAGTACCCGGCGCGTTCGCTGCTGCATGCCGGTGCGATTGTCGCGGGCGGTAGCGATTGGTTTGTGTCATCGCCGAATCCTTTTGAGGCGATGTGTCAGGCAGGGACCCGCCGCGGGCCCAAAGGCGTGCTGGACTCCAATCAACGGATGCCACGGGAAGCAATGCTGTACGCCTACACACGAAATGCCGCAATGGCGATGAATCAACTTGGTCGCGTTGGATCGATTGAGGTAGGAAAGAAGGCGGATCTCACCTTGGTGGATGGCGACGTGCTGACCATCCCGGCTGTAGATCTGAAGAAGGTGAGGGTCGTTTGGACGATGGTTGGTGGAAAAGCGATTTATCGTGCCCGATGAATGCAGAACCCCAGTCTACTCTGCTCATGGTATCCGCGCCCCCTGGTGCGGCCTTTCCTACGTTGCTGGAGATTCAGTTTGCGCTGGAGTCTGTATTGCAGGAACGGATTCATGTTGTGGGAGTGGAACGTGTGGCTGATCGTTCTGGAACTTCGGTCGTGTTGGTTAGCTATTGGATGGGGGCCGGTTTGACGGAAGCGTGGTGACGCGGCGTATCGGGCCGTGTCGCACTCATGGAGTATCTCTTCATCGATGACGTCAGCGTTATCGTTCCGCATATCCTGCGCACCGGCACCCACGGGAGCTCGAAAGATTGTGCCGAGGCTTCCGTTCCCACATTGGCCGCGGAGTCCTCGCTCGCGAAGGACTGGCTCTCCCCGGAGGAGGACGCTGCCTGGGCCAATTTGTAAAGGGCGACGTCGTCGTCCTGAATTTCTCTTTCTCGGACCTCAGCCAGACCAAGCGGCGTCCCGCGCTGGTCCTCGCCGCATTGCAGGTTGACGATCTTATTCTTTGCCAGATTACCAGTCAGGCCCGCGAGGATCGTTATTCCGTGCGACTCGGCACTGCCGACTTCGTGAGCGGTGGGCTCAGCCAAAGCAGCCGACTTGGCGGCTCAATTGACGACGATGCGGGAGTCTGCGTAAAACAATCGACTGGGGCGGATCAGGCCTTTCGCCCGGCCAGCCGCGCGCCGCCGTTGATGGGCTCGCTTGCCTGCGTCGCTCCGATCACTGACGAAGTGCTGGAGCTTTGTGTCGATGATGCCCTGTTTCCAACATCTCCGCCGGCGACTGGCCCGCTTCAGCCAATAGTCTTACGCCACCGTGCCGAGCACGCTTTCGGCGTGGGTGAAATCGTCTCTTCCCCCCGAACGCTTCCGCCAACGCGCCTACCGGCGCAGAGGATGAGCCGTGCTCAGTCGCGTGTCGCCGGCCGTGTGCTGATTTCTGGTGGTGGCAACTCTATCCGAGCGGAGGTGGTCAAAACCAGGAGAGAGCGCGAAATACAGGAGCTTCTCACTTTACCGTGGCAGACGAAACAGCCCCCCAGGCGCGGCACAATTACTTGACTGATTCGATAGCGATGGCTGGGCAAGGTCTGCTTGTCCGAATTAGCACTGGTTCCCCGGAGAACGCGGAGATCCCACTCGGCTGCGGTTGGACCGGGACATCGCCCAGTAGACCGCTACCTCGGAGCGGGCATCTCCCCGCGATACTGTGGGCTGGAGAATTGCACCGGTATCCCGTCAGGGTCACGTACGTAAAGCTGTGGGACACGGAATCGCACTCCCAGAGCCTCGGTCAGAATGCGTGGCTTGTGTCCCTGCGCCTCCAATGCGGCTCCGATACGCTTCGGATCATATCCCTCGACGCCGATGCAGAAGTGATCGATGCCCACGGGCCGGTTGGTTTTCATGAGTGCGACAAAGCCTGTGCCGAGGCTAAGGTCCGTTTCCTCGTTGACGGACCCGAGGATCTCAGTTTGGAGGATGCCCTGGTAAAAAGCGCGGGATCGCCCCAGGTTGGTCACAGAGAGGGTGACATGGTTGATCGCTGCAGGCCTGACTGTCTCTTGCGCGCCAGAAACATGGGTGGCGCCGCAAAGGGCCGCCAGAGCCCTCAGCAAGTCGCGGCGATCGAGACGGCCGCTCTCGAATCGTGAGACCAGAGACTCGATAGTTTGCACCAAAGACATGATCATCGTCTCCTTCCACATATCCGTATGTTGCGCCCCAGTTAGTCCTCCTGGGCACGCCGCAGCATCCAAGCGGCAGTCGCACCCACAGCGAGCACCGTCATCCCCACAGCCAGGACTAACATCGTACTGTGGGGAGCAAGCCCACCCAGAACCAGCAGGCAGGCGCCGATGAAGAGAATCGAATAGCTGACCACTTTTGCGCCAAAGCGACTCTGTACCGATGCTCCCGCGGCGTTGGGCTTCAGGCCGGCGCGATGCGCCTCAAAGCGAGCTACGCCCGGACTGATGACGCCGTGCATCATCAGCACCACTTCGATCGCGATCAGGATGATCGTGGGGACTCCCACACCGACGGCCATCTCCGTTGCGCGATTCAGCTTGAGGCCGAGCAGCGCGGGACCGAGAAGTTTCAAGAATAGGCTCACAGCCAGGGCAGCAACCGATGCCGCAATGGCAGCGCCTGCCGAAATGCGCTTCGAGCACAATGCCCAGATAGGTGGCAGGAGGGTTGCGCCTCCCGTGATGGCAGCGAGCGAGAGGATCATCTCCACCAGTCCACCCAGCAGGGGGACCAGCAACGCGACTCCAACCATGAGCGCGCCGAAGATGCACGTGGAGACCCGGGCCACAATCATCGAGGAATGTTCGGAGGCGTCGCGGCGGATCAGGTTCTGGTAGATATCCCGCGTGAACACGGCCGAGAGCATGTTCAACATCGTGTTGGCTGCGCTGGCCGACGACGACAGCATCGCCGCCAGCATCAGCCCGACGAGGCCGGTGGGCATCACGCGCCGCGCCATGAGAATGAATGCGTCCTCTACCTGCAGGCCCGTCAGGTGCGGATCCACCGTGCGGTAGAGCATGGCGGGCAGAAAGAAGATGATCGGATTGAAGATGTAGAGTGCGCCGAAAAGCGCGGCCACCTTCCTTGCGGAGCGTTCGTCCGGCACGCTCGTGTAGCGTTGGACGTAGGGCCACTTGCCGCCCAGCATGTAGAGGTGATAGAGGGCGTACGTGGTGACGAAAAGCCAGTTATAGGGCCCATGTACGAGATCGAAGTAGCCTTGCGGGGCGGTGGCGACAAGAGCATCGATGCCGCCTGCGGTGCGCAGTGCCAGTGGCGCGGCGATCAGCAGGGCGGCCATCAGCACGACGAACTGGAGGGTGTCGGTAACCAGCACCGCCCAGAGCCCGCCGATCGCCGTATAGATCGTAATCACAGCGCCCAGCGCGATGCAGCACACCGGAAGCGGCAGTCCCGAAGTTACCGACACCATCTTGCTTACCGGATACAGGAGTCCCCCTGCGGTGAAGACGCCGAAGAAGGTGTAGGCGTATGTGTAGAATTGCTGCGCCGGAGCGCCGAGCCGGTAGCGTAAATACTCGCCCACCGTGATGACGCCAGTTCGCTTCCAGCGATGAGCGATGAAAATGGCAATGGCAAATCCGCCAAGCGATGTTGTCCACTGGATGTTCAACGCCACCAGCCCATGCTCGTAGGCCATGCCGCCCCAGACCACAAACGCACCGGCGGAGAAGAAACTCATGTAAAGAGAAAGGCCGCTTAGCCACCAGGGCGCCTCACCGTCAGCAGCGAAGAAGGACTTCACATTGGCGCCCGTTCGCGAGAAAACGACGCCGGCGGCGATGATCGCCACGCAGTAGACCACCATCACGATGTAGTCGAGAGCCGCCATGCATTGATCCGCTTATTCTACCCGCGGCCGGAGGACAGCGTCGCGGTGTGCAGGCCGACGGTTTCCAGCATCAGAGAGCGGTAATACTCCTCGAACAGCAGATCGTGGGTTTGGTCGGGAGTGAAGCCGGGCCGGCGGCAGTAGTCGTGCTCGATCTTGCCGCTAATGGCCAGGATCTTCTTTTCGTAATGGATGATCATCTCCACGTCCTGCCGAATATGGTTCAACAGCGGCAGAAGAAGGTTGTGCAGGCGGACGGCTTCATCGCGGCGGCCGATTATGTAGGCGTCGTAAATGGCGAGATAAACACGGCTCAATGAGCAGCCAGGCATGATGCCGATGGCGCCGCGGTCGAGCGTCTCGATCATCTGAAATCCGGCATTGCCCGTAAAAACACGTGCGGATTCGCAAAGGCCCAACAGTCGCGTGATGTAAGCACCGGGCGGTTTGCATTCGATCTTGAACAGGCTGATGTTCGGCGATTCGGCGTTCAGGCGGGAGAGTAGTTCGGGCCCGATAGCCACGCCGGTCTGCTCCGGCGCGTACTGCAGCATGACGGGAAGACGAACGGCCTTGCCAACAGCGAGTATATGTTGATAGACAGCGGCAGCCGAGGGTTTGAGAAAGAACGGCGGCAACAACATGAGGCAGTCGGCGCCGGTAGCCTCCCAGGAAAGCGCCTCGCGAACGGCGATCTCTGTGGCGTGCTGCGTCACCGATAGAATGCTGGGCACACCGGCCCGGCGGCACTCCTCCACCGCGATGCGCGCCATCATCAGGCGTTCGGCGTCGCTCAGCTTGTAGTATTCCGAGGCGATGCCGAACATGGTGAGCGCGTGGCACCCTTCGGCGATGAGCCCCCGGAGAAGGCTCCGCAGGCTGTCGCGATCCACCTCGCCCTGCGGTGTGAATGGCGTAGCGACGATCGGGCAGATTCCCTTGATTGGTTGCATGGCTTTGTATCAGGAGACAATCGAATACTCGAATACGCCGGGGCTCGGTTGGACCCCGAGGCCGGGTCCCTCGGGCAGCGTAAAGAAACCACCGGCGCATTTCATGGCGCCTTCCAGAAAGCGAAGATTGCGGTCGAAAATCGAATGCTGGTACTCGTGAAACACCAGATGCGGCAATGTTGCCGAGACATGCAGACTGGCGGCCTGGAAGATCCCGATGCCGATGCTGGCATGCGGCATCACCCGGCAGTGAAACATCTTGGCGGCCGTACAGATCTCCGCGAATGAGGTGATTCCGGTGCGGCCCATTTCCGGCTGGATAACATCCATGCACCGTTTGAGGAAACGGGGCAGGAACTCGTAGGCAGTGCGCAATTCCTCGCCTAGGCCGACGGGCGTGCGAATCGCTCTGGCAACCTCGGCTTGTCCTTCGATGTCTTCGGAGTGTACCGGCGCCTCGGCCAGATAAAGATCAAACTCCTCCAACTGATGAATCAGGCGGATCGCTTCTCCCGCCGAGTAGCGCCAGTGGAGATCGACCAGTATTTTGACGTCTGGGCCGAGGGTTTCGCGCAAGCGGCGCATCTCGTTGTATTCGCCGCGGTCCGCCACGGCAGCGGCGAACTTGACCGCTGGAAAACCGCGGCTAACCCAGAGGCGGGCCAGTTCTACCCGTTCCTCCAAGGTGGGAGCAGGAAGCCCCGAGACGTAGGCGGGGATGCGTTCCTGCCGGCATCCACCGATCAGCTTGCAGATAGGCAACCCGGCGAGTTTGCCTTTCAGGTCCCATACGGCGATGTCGAGCGCCGCGATCGCATCGAGATAGAAGCCGCCGAAATAGCCTCGCACTCGCATGGCGTTGTAAAGATCGTCGAAGATGGCGGAGGAGTCCATCGGATCGCGCCCTACTACAAGGGGCCCAAGCAGATCGCGAATGATCGTGGCAGCAACCTGTGGGGCCACCACGCTTACGCATTCCCCCCATCCCACGGCGCCGCTGGCGCTGGTCAACCGCACCAGCACGGAGTGGTCCGCGATACTGTAGACGGTGCGGTTGCCGGGCCGGATGAAATGTCCCTTATCATCGACAGTCACTCCAGCTTCCAGCGCCCCCAGATAGGGCACATCGCGCGGGATACGCAAGGGGAAGACGTCGACGGATTGGATACGATCGCTCACGTGATTACCTTTCTGATGGATGGCCGCTATGGGACCCGGAACGGATACAAAGACCGTGCAGCCAGGATGCGCGCGGTCGACTTACCGGTGTTGTAGAACCCAACCGTGGTGTTGAGCCGATAGAAGTAAGCGTCGCCCGCCTTGGCCGGGAACTTCCCTTCCACGCCATCGCTTCCTCCGCCGGCTACCATGTGCCCCTCACCATCGAGCAGTACGTAGACCTCTTCTTCGCGGTCATGGTGATGGGGGAAGTTGGTGCCACCCGGTGTGATCTCCATGATGAAAAGGCTGGTGAGAACCGCGGCAGCGGCAAATTTGTCACGCGTGCTCTTGGTATCGCCAATCAGAAGCTGATACAGAGTGGAGGGGGGATGATTGCCGACCACTTGCTTCTTGACGGTGGAGGCATTGGCGATCTGGAGTTCGCTTGACCCCTGGCGTCCCTCCGGTACTCGATAGCCTTGGATCAGTAAATCAAGCCCAACCGCGCCGGCGGACAACGCGATACGGGACGCGGCGGGGACATAAGCGAAATCATCCTTGCTCAGTTTCCTGCCGTTGAGTGAACCCTCGCCGTTGAGGATAAACCAGGACTGTTCTTCACGCCCCAGGGTAAGGGGAGCGCAATTACCGTTGGGTTCCAGGGTCAAGCGGGCAACGCGGGCGACTCCGCGTGCCACACTCGCGCGCGGCGTCCCCTCTCCAAAGATCGGGCTGGCTTTGCAGGTCGGCGTGGTGAGTGGAGACGCGGCGGGTCGAGCATCACGGAGGTTCGTCCGCAGAAACGTGGGGTTCACGGCGCGCTCCTCGGCAGCCAGCAGGCATGCGAAAGCTGAAAGTAAGCAGATTCTTGTCATTCAGTTTCCTCCATGGGACAGAACCGTCATCTCAACCGAGGCTACACGGAAACCAGTGGGGCGCAGGACTTCGATGACTGCCTTCGCCGGTGGCGTTGGCGATGCGATGTCCGCCTGGATCTGGAACTGCGCCCCGGTTGCCAGATTCGGAACCTTTACAACCTGAGTAGCGAGATGGTCTCCGTTGGAGTTGAGAAGACGCAGGTGCGCCGTGTAATCGCGCAACGGATAAGCAGGGAAATCAGCTCGGTTGGTAATGATGGCCGAGACGACGGTAGAGTTGCCGCGGTGCGCCGCGCGAGTTGCAGTGATAAGGGCAGGCGAGGATTCGGCCGCGAGCACATCGTAAGCCGGTTTCGGCTGGCGGTCATAGGTAACCACGCCCCATTGCCGTTGTCCGTGGCGGTCGGTTCCCGGGGGCCAGCGGCTGCGATAGTCGTTATAGGTCCAAATCGAGGCGCCAACGATGTAGGGCCGGGCGCGGAAAATCTCATAGGCATTCCGGAGAAAGCGGTTCCGTTCGGAGGGACTCACGGCATCGCCGCGTACTCCGTATTCGCTGACGAGAACGGGCTTGTCCGGCCAGCGTTCGTGCACTCGATCAAGCCGTGCGGCGAGATCTTCATAAATGTTCACGCAAACGAGGTCCACATAGTGCGAGGCTTCCTCGTCGGGCTGTTGAAATGCTGTCGAGAAGGCATGATTACTGACGAACGTCACCAGCCGGGAGTCGTCGATGGACTTAACGAAGTCAATCATGTCCCGGGTCCAGCGCAGGCCCGGCGCCTCGTAGGAGAGATACTCGTTGCCGACACTCCAACCGATCACGGAAGGATGATTCCAGTCCCGTTCGATCATTTCGCGCATCTGGTCCTTGAACTTTCCACGGAGGATAGGGGAGTCCATCTGTTCGCCGGTCAACTGCCAGTTCAGCCCCTCCTCAATGAGGAGCATCCCGTTGCGATCCGCCCAGTCAAGGATCGACTCGGCCACCGGGTAGTGGCTTAAGCGCGTGAACTCAAGGTTCGCGAGTTTCATCTGGCGCATGTCGGCATCAACGATGTCCGGTGGATCCATTGAGCCGGTGCGGGGGTGGTCCGCGTGGCGATTGCCACCGGCGATCCGCAGCGGTTCGCCATTGAGCAGCAGCCGGCCGCCGCGAGCTTCGATCTTGCGAATACCGAATGCGACGGAGCTTTCATCGAGAACGGTCCGCGATGCGGATCGGCCCAGGGTTGCGTGCAGGGTGTAGAGATTGGGGTGATCGAGGTCCCACAGCCGGACCTGATGGCGCGCCAGCGCGATGCGTGCCTTCACCGGAGTGATGGCGCCGGACGGGAGGGTGGCGGCGGCGGCCACGGATGCTTGCCCTTCTATGTTGAGGCGCAACGCAACGTCTGCCTGTGAGGAGGATGTGTTGCCCAGGTACGCCGTTATCTCAATCGAGGCATCGCCCGCGGCAAGATTGGGAGTGGCCACAACGCGCAGCTTGGAAATGTAGACCGGCTCAGTGAGCAGGATTTTCACGGGCCGGAGAATCCCTCCATACTCCATCCATGGGTAGACCTGATCCTGCGCCCTCGATCCAATGCGGGCGCCGGGCAGGGTAGTGGTGTCCCACGCGTTGTCCACTTCTACGACAAGAGTGTTCTCACCTGGATGCAGGTAAGGAGTGGCGTTGATTTGGAACGGTGTGTATCCGCCCTCATGAACACCGGCCAGCCGACCGTTGAGCCATACTCTGGCGCGATAAAAAACAGTCTCGAAGGCGAGACGGGCATGTCTACCAGAGGCGCCCTCAGACACGTGGAACGTGCGCCGATACCACGCTGCGCCGGTGTGCGGGTAGCGAGGATCGAGACTCCAGCAGTGCGGCACGTCCACCGCGCCCCAATCGCGCAAGTTGAGTCCGGGCTGATGCCAGCCGTTTCGCTGGCCGGTGCGCGCAGGGTCAATCGCGAAGTGCCAGCGCCCGCCGAGATCGATCTCCCGCCTGGCTGCGGCCGCGGGAGCCCCGCTTTGTGCGGGCATCCCGACCATCGGTGAATTTACGGCCGTAAGAACCACCGCCATTACGCCGAGCCGATGCAAGTGATGTCCTCCTCTCTTCAGAACATCAGCTTCAAGCCGAATTGGGCGCGGCGTCCAAGGCCCGCGGTGGTGATTACGCCAAACCCGCCCGCCGTGAAACTGGTGTTCGGGGTGCCAAGATTGACGCGGTTGAAGAGATTAAAGAACTCGGAGCGGAACTGCAGCCGCCATTGCTCCGAGAAACGGAACGACTTGAAAATCGAGAAGTCGACGCTCGCCAGCCCCGGGGCGCGGACGTTCGGCAGGGTGCGGGCCGTGTTGCCGTAGGTGAATAGGGGCGGTTGCACAAAGGCAGCGGTGTTGAACCAGCGGTCCACCGTGCGCTGGTCCGCGGGCAGTTCGGGATCGGCGATCGTATGTGGACGGTCGGCTGCGCGGTTGTTGGCTCCCCGAACGGCGAGGGGTATGCCGGTCTGCAGCGTGAGGATACCGTTTACCTGCCAGTCGCCCAATACGGCATTGGCGACACGGGAGGCCGGGGCGTATGCTTTGCCTTGTCCAACGGGGATTTCCCACAGACCGCTCGTGGTGAAGATCTGAGAAACGTCTTGGGGCTCGATGGCGCGACAGGATTGGCGATCGAGCAGTGTGTTCTGGCCGCAAGCAACGTTGAACTGATCGGCGCCACCACCGAAGCTGATGATGTTCAGACCAATGTCGCCGATCAGCTTCGAGACAGTGTAGACGCCGAGCACGCTTACGCTTTGCGAAAAACGTTTTTCCGCGCGAAACTGACCGCTGTGGTAGATCGAGTTGCCCATCTGTGGGTTCATCACTCCCACGCCGTTGAAGGCTGGGAAAGCCAGAAGCGACTGCTGGCGGGAGATGGTCGGATTGCTGAGCGGGGTTCCGGGAGGGATGATGCCGTACATCGGATTCGGTACGCGATCGTCGAGGGAGAAGCCAAGGCTGAGATAGCGGGGGTCGAGTTGCTTCAGGCTGTAGCCTTGGCTAACCGCCTTTAAGGTATGGCTTCCCGCGTAGACAGCTTCCAAAAGCAAGCCGCGATTGCCTACCGCCTGCTGAATTCCGAAGTTCCACTGTTGCACGTAGGGTGTGCGGCTGCCGGGTTCGCGGAAAGCCACGCCCTGGCCAAGGAAACTCGCCGGACCATTGCTGCTGCCGGCAGGTTGGATGATGTTCGGGGGGCCGGCCCGTAGTTGGAAGGCCGGGTTGAGGCCGTCCGGCGACGCGTAGCTGGTTGTGGAAGAGAAACCATCGGTTCCGGGGAAGGCGAAGGTCGCCGTGTGGAAGTAGAAGATCCCATAGGCCGCACGCAGTACGGTGCGCCCACCGCCAAACAGGTCGTATGCCATGCCGAACCGGGGTCCGAAATTGTTGTAGTCGTTCTGGTCGACGGCGCGGCCGAAGTCGACTCCGGCGAACTGGAGTATGCCAGGCAGCTTGGTGATGGGATTGATGGCTGTGGGGTTGAAGTTGCTATAGCGGTTGAAACGTTCCCGAGGCGTCGTAATGATGTCGTAGCGGAAGCCGGCGTTGAGCGTCAATCGCGGTGTGAGTTTGATGTCGTCTTGGATAAAACCCGCGTAGTAATAGTAACGTTCCGAGGCTGCCAGCCCCACTACCAGGCGGCCGGACGTGACGGCGCCGAGTGCAAACGTGGCGATGCCGAAGCCGGTGGCATTGGGTGACTGCGGGTTATTGGTGGAGCCGCGCAGGAAGCTGAACTCACCGGATACCGGTCCTGGCTGATACTTGTTGCGCTCGTCAAAGCGGACGTCGAAGCCGATCTTCAGGTTATGTCTCCCGCGCGTCATGTTGGTGGAATTGGTCACCTGCAGAACGGTGTTTCCGCGCAGGGCAAGTTGACCCATGTTGTTGCCGATGAGAATGCTGTCGTCCACGATGAAGCGGGGGAAGAGGGTGGATGGCACGATGGAAGGCAGGCCCAGTTCCTGTGGCGCGTTCTTGTTCATCCCCGCCGGGTTGCTCCACACCCATTGACGGTTGGCGGCCAGCCGCAACTCGTTCATCATCCTCGGCGACAGAATGCTGGTTATTCCGACGACCGCGTTCTGGGCCTCGCGGCCTTTGATGGCACCCGTGGGATCGGCAACGTTCCCTTCGCCGAAACTCCACGGTGGATTGTTTTCCGTCACATCGTTAAAGCTGTACCTGCCGAAGAGCCTGTGGTTTGACGTCAGTTGGTGGTCGATCTTAGCGGTGAACTGATCGTTGCGAACCGTTGAGCCGGGGGCACGGGCATAGTTGTTGCGGCCGGTGAGGTCCTCGGCCGGCCGGTTGGGCTCAGGAACGTAGCTCAGCGCTTTGAGGGCGACCGGGTCGAGCCGGCTGGCGGGGAGCACGCTATTCGGGAAGGGAGTGCGGACCAAGCCGGCGCCGGAGGGATTCGCCCGAGTTGTGCTCGGGTCGAACAACTGCACTGGAACGAATTGGCGCGAGCTTGGGTTTAGCACGTAGGTCTGCGAGAAGTCGCCGCGGCGTTCCAGCGGAGTTGCGACGCGAGCCTGAGTGGTTACGGCAGAACTGTAGCGAATGGCCTCA
Organism: uncultured Acidobacteriota bacterium; assembly: GCA_937952345.1. Taxonomy (GTDB): domain Bacteria; phylum Acidobacteriota; class Terriglobia; order Bryobacterales; family Bryobacteraceae; genus CADEFT01. Next base: position 1,060 of record CALFYN010000199.1, on the reverse strand, counting down.
TAGTTGGTGAAGAAGAAGGTTTTGTCCTTGCCGTTGTATCCGGGTAGGCGGACTGGACCACCCAGACTAAAGCCGAACTGGTTATAGCGTACGGGCGCCTTTCTCAAGCCACTGCGGTTATTGGTCCACCCGGCGGCGTCCAACTTGTCGTTGCGCAGGAACTCGAACAGGTTGCCGTGGAACTGATTGGTGCCAGACTTGGAGACGATATTGATCACGCCACCGCCGGTCATGCCGTACTCGGCCGAGAAGGCATTGGTCTGGACCTTGAACTCCTCAACAGCGTCGACGTTCGGCGCAAGAGAGTATTCGTTGCGCTCGGGCAGCGTGAGGCTGGCGCCATCCAGGAGCATTGCGTTGGTTCCGCCCTGTCCACCATTGATGCTCACGCTGGTCAGATTGAAGTTGGCGGTGTCGAGAAAGGCGGAACCCTGCAGGCGGACGCCTGCTGCGAGCCGCATCAACTCGAGCGGATTGCGTCCATTTAGGGGAAGTTCCACGACGCGCTTGTTCTCGATGACCTGTCCCAACGCGGAGGACTCGGTTTCGGTGGGCGTGGCGTTGGCAACAATCTCGATTCGCTGTGTGGCCTCGCCAAGTTCCAGCCTGACATCGACGCGAGCCCGCTGATCGACTTGCAAAACGATACCTTCCCGGACGTAAGTCTTAAACCCGCTCATTTCGGCCTGGAGCCGGTACGCGCCGATGCTCAGGGCCGGAAACAGGAAGTTGCCGAGCGAGTCGGTCTGGGTCACCAGCGTCTCGTTGGTTCCCGTGTGAATGGCGGTGACACGGGCGTCAGCAACTGCCGCGCTAGAAGGATCCTCGACCCTCCCCGTGAGAGAGGCTCGACTGACTTGGCCCATCGACAGGGACGCGCAGGCGAGCAGCAGTGGAACAGCTAGCAGTGGTTTGAAAATTGACACGACGTTGTCCTTTGCGAAACCGTTTTCTCAAACTGGAAAGTATCATCACCCATTCACGCTGTCAAGGGAAATCGCTGCTGTGTCAAGGCAAAGTAGAAATGTCCCCATCCTGGCAAAGTAGAAATGTCCCCTTC